>JAHEDC010000191.1 GCA_024641425.1 Verrucomicrobiales bacterium
TGTCGGGATCAAGCGGATCGCATCCAAGCCTGTTCTCGTCGTCGTCCGTCATCCCGTCGTGATCCTGGTCGTCGCCGCCTCCGAGCAAGTGGATGCCATCGGCCTGGGCTCGAAAGATAATGCCGTCGGGGGTGATCTCAAGTTCCAGTTCCACGCCGTCCGCCATGCCCTTGATCGCGTAGATGGGGGCGCCACCGCGGTCGTCGAGTTCGACCTCCTCGATGACAATGCCGGGGAATTGGACTTCGACGGGATCGCGAACACCCGCCGGGACATCGAGCCAATCGAGAGCGCGAAGGTTGCCCGCGCAGGCGAGCATCGCGACGAGGAACGTCGCACAGGCTCGGGGAATAGATGAAAGCTTCATTGCTGCTTTCATTCTAGCGAGCGAACATTAACGGAGGGTTAAGGGAGCGGATCTTTTCGCAAGGGAATGTAAATGGTGATGCGGAGGCGGGCGCTACCGTCGGGGCTCGCGGCAAGGGTGCCGCCGAGGGCTTCGGCGATTTTCCGGGAGAGGCTCAGCCCGATCCCGCTGTGGCCTTGGGAGACGACGCCGGTGTCCGCAGTGCGCCAGAAACGTTCGAACATCCTTGGAATCTCCTCGGCGTCCAGCATCGAGGTGGTGTTGGCGATGCTGATCTCGAGCGCGTCCCGAGCGTCCAAGGCGGCGGAAATGTCGATACTACCGCCCGAGGGCGTGTACTCGACGGCGTTGTCGAAGAGATTGGTGGCGGCGACGCGGAGTAACTCCGGGGACGTGGCGAAAGCGCCGATGCCCTCGGAAAGTTTCCAGCGCACTGTGAGATCCTTTGCCTCCGCCCGATCAAAGAAGGGCTTCCAGGCGGTGCGGAGGAAGCGGGCGATGTCCAGGAGCGCGGTCTCGATTTTTTCCGTTCCGGCTTCAAGTCGCGCGAGCTGCAGGAGGTTCGCCGTGGTCTGCTGGAGCGATGCCGCGATGCCGGCCGCTAGTTCCACCGGTTTCCGGGAATCGGGCGGGAGGGAGTCGTCGCCAAGGGCGAGTTCGAGCTGGGCCAGGATTCCCGCGAGCGGATTGCGCAACTCGTGGGCCGCGTTCGAGGTGAACTGGCGCTCGTTGTGAATGGCATTCTCGACGCGGGCCATCAGGAGGTTGAGGCGATTCACCACGGGCTCGATCTCGGTCGACGGCCGGGAAAGGTGGATGCGTCCCCCGGTTTCCCCGACAGGAATCGCATCGATCTGGCCGCCGAGGTCGGCCAGCGGGCGCATCCCGGCGCGGATGATCCAACCCGTGACGATCGCAATCACGAGGAGGGTGGCGCATCCGACAGCAATGATGAGCTTCCGGACTTCGGCCAAGGCATGCCAGATGTGCGCGCCATCATGGGCGACGACCAGGCTGATCTGCTTGGCGGGAGCGGCACCGGACACCTCGTCGGGATAGAAGGAAAGCCCCGCGCAACGTCCGCGCCGTCCGCCCGGCAATGCTACGTCGGCGTATTCGAGCACGTCTCCGCCGAGTCCGAGGAGGGGAAGTTCGGTGCTACCGAGGCTCGCCGAGCGTTTGATGACCGTCCCGTTCTGGAAGCGGTATTCGAAGAATTCGGGATCGTCGCGGTCGCGGATGCGCTCCCAGTAAACCTTTGACATCGCGAAGCCGATCAGGCCGTCGTTCTGCCGACAGAAGGCGCGTAAGAAGCGGACCTTGTCCTCCAGCGAGTGGTCGAGCTGGCGGATCATCTCCCGCCGTGTCAGGGCGTAGACGGCGAGGGCAAGGATCACGATCAGGGCGACCGCGAGAAGCGACAGCGCGAGGGTAAGGCGCGCGCGCATGGAAGGAAGGCGGGTCATGGGCCACCCTTCTCGATAATGTAACCCTGACCCCGGCGGGTCTCGATGAGGCGTGATCGCCCCCCGGCTTCGAGCTTCTTTCGAAGGTGGGTGATGAAGACATTGACCACGTTGCTGTCGCCCGCGTCACCGGATTCATAGAGCTGTTCCCAGACGTCGGCGCGCTTCACGATGCGGCCTGCATTGAGCATAAGGAGTTCCAGGAGGCCGAACTCCATCGCGGTGAGGTCGATCCGTTCGCCGTCCCTCGTGACGACGCGCCGAGCGGTGTCGAGTTCGAGATCGGCGATGCGGAGAACGGGATCCTTCACTCCATGCCGTCGGCGCACGAGGGCGCGCACGCGGGCCATGAGTTCGGAAAGCGCGAAGGGTTTCACCATGTAATCGTCGGCGCCGGCATCCAGTCCCCTGACACGATCCGCGATGGCGTCGCGCGCGGTGACCATGATGATGCTCGTCTCCGCGCTTCGACTCCGGACATCGCCGATCAGCTCGACTCCGGTCACGTTCGGGAGCATGATGTCGAGGATCGCGACCGCGTAATCGTTCTCCCGCGCGAACCACCGCGCCTCCGCGCCGTCGGCGGTATCGTCCACCGTGTAACCCTCGTGGCGGAGGGTTTTGGCCATGGCGAGACGGAGCGGGCCGTAGTCTTCGGCGAGCAGAATGCGCATCGAGTGAAGGGACGGGGGATTCGGAAAGGGACTCGGATTCCCACGCGCGGAAGCGCTTTGGGAGGAAGGGTTCCGTAAGGGGATACCTTCAAGGGACTCCGTCGAAGATGAGAAATCAATGAGATCGGCATAGATTGAACATCCCCGGCAATTAGTCCTTGGTATTGCTCCTGTTTTCGACTACATGTCAAAACTCGTCTACAAATCAAACAAACCCCAACCCGCTTCCCTTTCATGAAACCCGTCCGATTTTCCCTCCGCCGCCTGGTCGCGGGCATGATCGCCGCCCTGCTCGCGTCGATGCTACCGCTCTCCGCCGGGGTGGAATGGCGCTACACCATGGAGAATCCGGGCGACGGCTGGGATAAGGCGGACTTCGATGATTCCGGTTGGAAGACCGGGCCGGGCGGATTCGGTGATGGCAAGGCTCCGGGGAGCCGGGTGGGAACGGAATGGACGACTTCGGATATTTGGTCGAGGCGTTCCTTTGAGCTGGAAAAGCTGCCCGCGCGCCCGGCGTTGTTGATCCATCACGACGAGGACGCGGAAATTATCATCAACGGCGTCGAGGCGGCGAAGTTCGAGAAATTCTCGGTCTACTACGAGATCGTCCCGTTGGGCGAAACGGGAGCGAAGGCGCTGAAGGTCGGAAAGAACACGCTGGCGCTGCACTGTCATCAGGCGACCGGAGGGCAGTACATCGATGTCCATGTGATCGACGCCGACAATCTTCCCGATCTCTCGGAACTCGCCACCGGCGGCACGGGTCTGGCTTCCGATCTCATCACCGAATGGGGCGCGAAAGTAACGCCGGAGAATGCCTGGCGCGGCTATCCGCGGCCGCAGATGACGCGTGAGAATTGGACGAACCTGAACGGCGAATGGAACTATGCCGTGACCACACTGGCGACGGAAAAGCCGTCCGGTTGGGCGGGCAAGATTCTCGTGCCGTTTTGTCTGGAGTCGAAGCTTTCCGGCGTCGGGCGCAAGCTGGAGCCGTTCGAGGCGCTCTGGTACCAGCGGACGGTGACGCTGGCACCAAGAGCGGAAATGCGGACGTTGCTGCATTTCGAGGCCGTCGACTATGCCTGTGCGGTTACGGTGAACGGGAAGAGGATCGGCGAGCACATTGGCGGAAATCTGCCGTTCACCTTCGACATCACGGATGCGGCCGTGGAAGGTGAGAACGAGATTGTTCTTCGCGTCGAGGACGCGACGGGTGGGGCGCAGTTGCGCGGGAAGCAGAACCTGAATCCGCACGGGATCTGGTACACGCGGGTTTCCGGGATTTGGCAGACCGTCTGGGTCGAGGAAGTGCCCGCGCGTCACATCGAGAGCCTGGCGATTTCGACGGACATCGAGACCGGTGACATCACGGTGGAGCCGAAGCTGGTGGGAGCGAAGGTCGAGGGCGAGAAGGTGCGGATTACGGTTTCGGAAGGGGACAAGGTCATCGCGGTCGGGGACGGGAACAAGGTGCGGGTGGCCGACGCGAAACTCTGGTCGCCGGACAGCCCGCATCTTTACGAACTGAAGGTCACGCTCACCGACGGAGCGGGCACGACCCTCGATGAGGTCGGATCCTACACCGGTCTCCGGAAAGTCGGACAGACGAAGGACGCCGACGGGAACCTCCGGTTCACGCTGAACGGCAAGGAAATCTTCCACTGGGGCCCGCTCGACCAGGGCTGGTGGCCGGACGGCTTGCTCACTCCGCCTTCCGAAGCAGCAATGGTCTCGGACGTGCAATTCCTGAAGGACGCCGGCTTCAACATGATCCGGAAGCACATCAAGGTGGAGCCGCAGCGTTACTACTATGATTGCGACCGCCTCGGCATGATGGTCTGGCAGGATCAGGTCGCGGGCGGGGCGAACCCGAAGTGGACGCGCATGGCTCCGAATCCGGAAGACGCCGAGTGGTCGGCCGAGGATCACACGCAATACATGGCCGAGCTGGAACAGATGATGGATGTGCTAGGGTTCTTCCCAAGCATCGTCGTCTGGACGCCGTTCAACGAAGCCTGGGGTCAGCACCGGACGGTTGAGGTTGGGGAATGGACGGTGAAGCGCGACCCGACGCGTTTGGTCAACATCGCGAGCGGCGGAAACTTTTGGCCCGTCGGCCACATCGCGGACGAACACCGTTACCCCCACCCCGGATTCCCGCTCGATCAGAAACGCTTCGATGACTACATCAAGGTCGTCGGCGAGTTCGGCGGCCACGGCTGGCCGGTGAAGGGCCATCTCTGGGACTCCACCCGCGAGAACTGGGGCTATGGCGGTCTCCCGAAGAGCCTCGAAGAATACAAGGAGCGCTACCGGAAATCGATCGAGATCCTCGTCGAGCTCAAGAAGAAGGGGATTTCCGGCGGCGTCTACACGCAGACCACCGATGTCGAAGGCGAGATCAATGGCATCCTCACCTACGACCGCAAGGAGGCGAAGATCTCCCCGGCGGACCTGAAGGCGATCCACGCGCCGCTGTTTAGGCCGTAAAATGCGCCCATCCGCCCGGATGAGGGCACGCCGTTTTCTTCCCCTTCCGTCGTGCCAGCGAGGGGAAGCGGGCGACATTCGAGCCGAGGGATTATCCCTTCGCTTCCCCGGGGGGGCTCATTGCTCCGATGGAGGAATGGACGGCGGTCTGACAAACTATTTGTCGGGGTGGGCTTCGAGGATGGTCTTGAGGTTAGTGAGTTCCTTGAGAGCGGCGTGGCAGCTGGCTTTGGTCATGAGTCTGCCGAGGAGGGCGAAGACGACCTTCATGAGGCCTTTGGCTGTTACGGCGGTGCGTTGCGTGACACGGGTACTGGTACCGCCGAGATCCTCGAAAAGGTAGTCGGCCTCAATGTCGAATTTTTGGCCCTTCATGAGGACGGTGTGGCGCTTGGGCGGAGCGTGGCAGGTGACGGTGCCCTCGAATTCCATGCGCTGGCCATGATCGGCGGTGACGGTGCGGAAGGTGGTGCCGACATCCCCCGGTTTCGCCTCGATGAGTTCGTCCTCGACGACGATTTGGCTCCACTCGGCGACCCTGCTGGTGGTGAAGTCGAAAACCGTGGCGATGGGACGGCATATTTCGATGCTGGCTTCGGACTTCATGGGTTGTGGTTGTTGGTGGGGCGGCGGAATATAAAGGGAGGGGGGAGTTCTCCAGTATGTACGACAAGCGCTTGCATGGAAACGAGTCGTTTCAAGAAAGTGGGATGGGGTGGAAACCGGACGAACGCTTCCCCATGGGCGTGACGACGCGATGCGGTGGCTGTGAAAGATACCATTAGGGTTGCCTTGGCGGTGCGATTGCTCCTATTATTAGTTTTTCAACTTGTTCATACTCTCTTTATGTTCCCCCCAATCCTCTGCCTTCTCCGTTGTGGCTTTTCCGCCGTTTGCATTCTGCTTTTCCTGTCCTCGACGCAATCGGCGCCTGGCGCTCCGATCATCTCCGAGTTCATGGCCTCGAACGACGGGATTCTCTATGACGAGGATGGCGATTCATCCGATTGGCTCGAACTTTTCAACCCCGACCTCGCGGCGGTGGGTCTATCTGGCTATTTCCTCACGGATGATCCCGGGGATCTTTCGAAATGGCAGCTCCCCGCCATCGTCCTGCCTCCGGGCGGCTTTCTCGTGGTTTTTGCCTCGAACAAGGACCGTGATGTCGGAGAATTGCACACGAACTTCCGCCTTCCGAATGAGGCGGGCGGCTATCTCGCGCTCGTCGACCCAGACGGGCAGACGGTGCTTTCGGAATTCGCGGGCTATCCAGAGCAATTCCAGGACATCTCCTATGGTTATGCCCAGGGTGGGGGTGGGAGTGTTGCCACCGAAGTCCTTGTCAGGGAAGGGGATGCCTGCAAGGTGCTGGTGCCCACCGCGGATATCGGCACCGGATGGTTCGGCTCGGCTTTCGACGACAGCGCGTGGTCGGACGGCACCACCGGCGTGGGATTCGAACGAGGGGCCGGCATGGAATACACGAATCTCATCGGCCCCGGAGGAGACATCGAGGCGGAAGCCTACAACACGAATGGGACGGCATACTTCAGAATTCCCTTCCACCTCGAATCGCTTGATGGCTTGGTCGGCCTGGTCTTTCGGATGAAGTACGACGATGGATTCATCGCCTACCTCAACGGGACGGAGATCGTCTCGGCCAACAAGCCCGCCGTTCCCGCGTGGGATTCGAATGCCACGGCTTCGCATCTGGACTCGTTGGCCCTCGTTTTCGAAGACACGGATCTCAGCGCCCAGGCCAATGCCCTCCTGCAAGCCGGAGACAACTGGCTCGCGATCCACGCCTTGAACCAGTCGCCGACGAGTTCCGACTTTCTGGCGCTTCCCCGACTTGAGGCCGACTTCCTGACGAGTGGGGGCACCCTCGGGAACACGGGGTATTTCCAGACGCCCACAGCGGGCCTGACCAACAACACGGCGCAGGGCCTTCCGGCGGGGGCGGTCTCCGTATCCGAGCCCGGTCGCGGATTTTCCGGATCCCTCGACGTGACCCTCTCCACGGGCTCTCCCACGGCGGAAATCCGCTTTACGACCGACGGAAACGTCCCGACGGCCACCTCGACGCTCTATTCGGGAGGAAACATCGGGATCACGGTGTCGACCTTGCTCCGCGCCCGTGCCTTTGAGTCCGGGCGGACTCCCGGTCCCGTGGCCGAGGAAGGTTACATCCGCCTTTCCGCCAACGCGCTTTCATTCAGTTCCGACATTCCCGTGGTCATCATGGAGCGCTTCAGCGGCGGGCCTTCGGCGAGCAATGGAAAGACCTATACGTTCTTCGCCTTCTTCGAACCGGATCCGGGAACGGGTCGGACGACCCTGAACCGACCTTATTCGCTCGGCACGCGTGGCGGATGGAAGGTGCGGGGTTCCTCATCCGCTGGTTTCGCGAAGAAAGCCTTCTCGGTCGAAGCGTGGAACGAACTGAATCGAAACAAGGATATCGCGCCGTTCGGAATGCCCAGCGAATCCGACTGGATCCTCAACGCGCGATCCGTTTTTGATCGCTCGTTGATGCGGAATACATTTATTTACGAACTCAGCAATCAGGTGGGACGCTATGCCGTGCGGACCCAATTCGTCGAGCTCTTCAAGGATGACAACGGCGGCGACCTGAACTATTCAAGCGACTACCAGGGGGTCTACACCTTCATGGAGAAAATCTCGCGGGACAAGGATCGTGTCGATGTCGAGCGGCTTCCTGACAGTATCTCCGAGGAACCGGGTATCTCGGGAGGCTATATGCTGAAGGTCGACCGGCTCGACCCCGGCGATGGCGGCGTGAGCGCCGGAGGCCAGACACTCGGCTGGGTTTATCCGAAGGAAGAGGATGTCACGCCGGAGCAGTCGACCTGGATCCGCAATTACCTGAACGCGATGAATGTCTCGCTGTCCGGCGACGACTACGACCAGTTCATCGATGTCGGCTCGTGGGTCGATCACCACCTGCTGAATGTCCTCGCCCAGAATGCCGATGCGCTACGCCTTTCCACCTACTTCCACAAGAAACGTGGCAGCCGGGTGGAGTTCGGCCCGATTTGGGATTTCGATCGTTCGATGGAATCGACCGATGGGCGCGATGACAATCCCTCGACCTGGCAGGGAGGTACCGCCTACTTCACCTATCCCTGGTGGGGATCGCTTTTCGACGACGAGAACTTCTGGCAGGCCTATATCGACCGCTATTTCGAACTGCGCGACGGGCCTTTCGCGACGTCGAACATTCACGGAATCATTGATGGGATGGCGGCTGAATTGAACGAGGCGCAGGTGCGGAATTTCCAGAAGTGGAGCGATCAACCGCGCTTCGGTGGCTACCAGGGTGAGGTTGATCATCTGAAGGACTGGCTGGCAACCCGACTGACCTGGATGGACGGCCAGTTCTCCCCTCGCCCTGTCGCGAGCCTCGCGAACGGGATCTACCCGGCCGGGACTACCCTGACCTTCAACGCCACGCTGGGCGGGAACCGCAAGATCTACTACACGCTCGATGGCACGGATCCGCGTCCGCCGACGACAAGGACCACGATCGTCGGGACGGAGCTGGTGGGAGAAAACCAGGCCGCCCGTGCCCTCGTCCCCACCGGGGACATCGGCACCTCATGGCGGAGTGATGCGAATTTCGATGACGCGGCCTGGCTCTCGGGGAACAATGGAGTCGGTTACGAGCGCGGTTCCGGATACGCGCCCTACATCAAGATCAACGTGAATTCCCAGATGGCCGCGAACAATTCGTGTTATGTGAGGATGAAGTTCAATGTGGCGGCCGGCGATCTGGCGACGTGGAATGTTCTCATGCTGCAGATCCGTTACGACGACGGTTTTGTCGCCTATCTCAATGGCACGCAGATAGCCGCCGACCGCGCTCCAGGAGCAGTGACATGGAATTCGGCGGCCACGCAGACGCACGATGACGGCGCCGCGGTCCTCTTCCAGGACTTCGACGTAAGCGCTTTCGTCAACCTGCTGCAACCGGGCGAAAACCTCCTCGCGATCCAAGCCCTCAACGAGAGCACTGGAAGCAGCGACTTCCTCAACCAGGCGAAGCTCATCGCCGGCGTCGACAATGATCCGGGGGGCGGTTCGATTACCGCCTTCGAATACACCGGCCCGGTCACCTTGAATTCCACGGCCCGCGTCGTCGCCCGTGTTTTCGACAGCGATGGCGGCCACACCACGAACTCCGGGCAAACGCCCGTCGGCACCGGCTGGAGCGCGCCCTTGCGCGCCGAGTACCTGGTCGAGGAAGTGCCAGCCAGCGCCGCAAACCTGGCGGTTACCGAATTCATGGCCGCACCGTACAAGCTCGGCGACGCGCTCACCAGCGACGGCGAGTTCGAATGGATCGAACTTCAAAACACGGGCGCGACCGCGATTTCCCTCACCGACGCGCGCTTTTCGGACGGGATTCAGTTCATGTTTCCCGGCCGCAGTCTCGCGCCCGGCGAACGGGTGCTTGTCGTGAAGAACCCAAGCGCATTCCGGCAGGTCTACGGCACCGGCCGCGATGCGCTGGTCGCGGGTACTTTTTCAGGATCCCTGGCGAGTGCCGGGGAATCCGTCACACTTCTCGATGCTTCGGGTGCGGTGATCCATAGTTTCGTTTATGCCGACGCCAAGGCCGGAGGTCGGTCGCTCGTGGCATCCGCCGGAACATGGACCCCAAGTCGGAGTATCCTCGGATCCCCGGGCACTTCGGAACCAACAGTAAGCGAAGTCCCGGATATTCTCGTCAACGAGGTTCTGAGCAATTCCGTGGCACCGAATCTCGATGCGGTGGAGATCCACAATCCGGGCGTCGCTTCCGTCGATCTCTCCGGCTGGTTCCTTACCGATGACCTGAGTCAGCCCGAGAAGTTCCGCATTCCTGACGGAAGTCTTCTCGCGGGCGGTGGCTTCCTGACCTTCACCGAGACCGATTTCAATCCTACGCCAGGTGTGGGAACCAGCTTCGCCCTTGGCTCCTTCGGCGAAGAGGTCTTCCTCGTTTCCGCGTTGCCCGACGGTACCCGCACCGACTACGTGAACGGATTCGATTTCGGGGACGCGTCGGCCGGCGTTTCCTTTGGCCGCCACGTGATTTCTACAGGCACCGTCGACTACCCGCCGCTGGTGGCGACCACTTTCGGCGGCGCGAATGCCGCCCCGGTCGCGGGCCCCCTTGTCATTTCCGAGATGATGTATCACCCGCTCGACGGCGAGGCGGAGTTTGTCGAGATCACCAATGTCTCCCCTTTGGCCGTTCCCCTTGCGGGGGTCGAGATCAGCGGAACCGGTTGGGTTTTCGGAGCCTTCGCGCCCGCTCTCGCGCCCGGCGGCATCGTGGTCGTCACCGACGCCGATCCGGCCTCTTTCCGGGCCGTCCACAATGTTCCCGCCAACGTGGCCATCTACGGGCCCTATCCTGGAAAACTCGATAACGGCGGGGAAAAGGTCCGCCTCCGCATGCCCGAGTCGACCGGCATCGTAGGCGAACCCGAACTGAAGGTAACGATCGACATTGCCGCTTATGGAGATGCGGCTCCTTGGCCCGTCGAGGCCGATGGTGCGGGTTTTTCGCTCCAGCGTGTTCTTCCCGCCGCCTACGGAAGCGAGCCGCTCCATTGGAGGCTTTCTTCCGCTGCGGGTGGTTCGCCGGGAGCGGAGGATACCGGCCCGGCGGATTGGCGCGCCG
>JAHEDC010000665.1:0-1683 GCA_024641425.1 Verrucomicrobiales bacterium
CAAGCTTGCTGGGTATCGGGCAGGGAGATTCGGAAGTTTACAATATCTGCACGCAATGCGGTCGCGCCCACGTCATGACCGTCACCCGGAGCAGTCTGGCCGTCGCCCTTCATTGTGATCGGTGCGACGAGGACTACGATATTTACGCGATGCGCCTCGATGGCAGCTACATCCGCGTGACGGAATTGTTGAAGGGTTACGAGGGACTCGCCATCTTTGAGCCCGGAATGAGCAAATTCCAGGAAATGATGGCGATTTGGTCGGCCGTGCTCACCGATTTCACCTACACGAAGGACATGAAGGGAACGAACGGTCATCAGGACACGTGGCAAACGGCGGCCGAGACCGCGCTCTTCCGAAACGGCGACTGCGAGGACACCTCGATTTTCATGGCCGACTGGCTCATCTCCCGGGGCATCGATGCGCGCGTGGCCTTCGGCCTCGTGTATCCCGGCGAGGGCCATGCCTGGTGCGTGGCCCGTGTCGATGGCGAGGAATACATCCTCGAGTCCACGGGCGGCATTCCCGATCTGAATGCTCCCCCGCAAACGACGAGCACAAGCGAGACGTATTTGCCCATCGCCATGTTCGACCGCAAGAACATCTATTTCCGAACCCGTGATGGCTGGACGCCCCGCTATTGGGCCGAGACGGAATGGCGGGCGGTGTCGTATCCGGAAACAGCCGCTCCTTCTCCGGGAAATCCCCGCCTGGGCGAATTCGAGATCAGTTCACAGTATTTCGGACGGGACAGGATCACCCAGGAGCAACTCGCCGCCGCTTCGGGAGCGGCTATGCCGAACCACTAGGCCCCTCCCCTCCCTCAGGTCGCCAGCAGGTCTTCCGGCCTTTGACAAGCGCGCGGATTGTCGTCTCTTTCAGGCTTGGATTTCTTCCCCGACCTCCCAGCCCACCACTACGCGATCGCGCTCTTCGGCGCCTTCGCCCTCGGGATATCAAAGACCGGCTTCCCCGGTCTCGCCATGCTCAACGTTCTCATCATGGCCGAGATATTCGGTGCCAAGGCGTCCGTCGGGCTGATTCTCCCCCTTCTCGTTGTCTGCGACCTGCTGGTCTATCCGCTCTTCCGCAAGTTCGCCTCCTGGAGGGCCGTCCTTCCCCTCCTTCCGGGCGCCATCATCGGCGTTTTCATCGGCTACTTTCTGCTCGGGCATCTCTCGAACGAGGCCGCCCGCCGGGCCATCGGCGGCATTATCCTCTTCCTCCTCGTTCTCCAAGTCGTCCGCGCCCGCTGCACCGCCTTCCTTTCAAACCTCCCGGACTCACGCACCTTCCTCGGTCTTAGCAGCCTGACGATCGGCACCTCGACCATGCTCGCCAACGCCGCCGGGCCCGTCTATTCCCTTTACGCTCTCGTTCATCGCATGCCAAAGGACAGGTTCCTCGGTATCGGCGCCCGGTTTTTCCTTTTCATGAACGTTTTCAAGATTCCCTTCAACACCGACCTCGGCATCGTCAATCCGTCGTCGCTCAGGATCGACCTCGCGCTTCTGCCCGGCATCCTCGCCGGTATCCTCCTCGGCCGGAAACTCATTGCCCGCGTCCCCCAGCACCTCTTCGAGTCCCTCCTCTATTTCTTCTCCGCCATCGCTGCCCTCCGGCTCCTCTTTTTCTAGTCCATGCCCGACTCCCCCGCCACCATCCGGCTCGATAAATGGCTCT
>JAHEDC010000665.1:1693-2877 GCA_024641425.1 Verrucomicrobiales bacterium
CCGTCCGCCTCTACAAAACCCGCATGCAGGCCACGACCGCCTGCCGGCGAGGACAAGTCCGCGTCGCCGGCCAGCCTGCCAAACCCGCGCGCGCTCTCGCAACCCATGAGGTCGTCGTCCTTGAGAAGGAAGATCTTACCCTGACCGTGCGCGTCCTTGCCCTTCCGGACAAACGTGTCGGAGCCAAATTCGTCGCCGACAACCTGGAGGATCTCACTCCTTCCGAAGAATATGTCCGTGCGCGGAAAGCCCGCGACGAACAGCGCTTGAACAGCGTCGTCGCTCCCGGAACAGGACGTCCGACGAAGAAAGATCGCCGCGCCATGGGCACCTTTCTGGATCAGATTGCCAGGGAGAGTGACCGCAATCGGGGGTGAGCGGCCTTCCTGACCGCTCAACGGCCCCGTCAACCCGATCGGTCGGCATCCCCCCATCAACGCGATGACTCCACAGACCGCATCGCGTCGGCGATCCGATCCGCGATCCCGAAGACAAGGGCATTGTGATCCATTCCGGGAATCTCGTCGAAGGTGACGGTTTCCGGGAACTCTTCGGCCAGCGCGCGTCCGTTCGAAACCGGAATATCGGCATCCTCGCTCCCGTGAAAGAGCGTCACCTTCCCTCCATGGGCCGCGATTTTCGCCAAGGATTCACGATTGTCATAGCGGTGGCGGAGCAACTGGCAGAGTGGAAAACCAAAACGCTGCCGCGCCAGATCCATCGTCGAAGTGAAGGGGG
Source organism: Verrucomicrobiales bacterium (assembly GCA_024641425.1). Classification (GTDB taxonomy): domain Bacteria; phylum Verrucomicrobiota; class Verrucomicrobiia; order Verrucomicrobiales; family DEV007; genus JAHEDC01. The sequence continues at coordinate 2,432 of JAHEDC010000665.1, forward strand.
CCACCACGACCGCACGCCGCATGGGCCAGTCCGCCGCCGCACGCAACACCACCGCCGCGCCGAGCGAATGCCCGAAAGCGGAGCATCGGGACTTCAACGAGGCCTCCGAAGCCCCCAGGTGCGTCGCCAGCGCCGCCAGCGCACCGTCCACATTCGCCGCCGTCGAACGGGGAGTCGGACGGCCCTCGCACTCGCCGTAGTTCGGGTAATCCACGAAAAGATATCCCTGCTCCCGTCCCGCCCGCAGGGCCACATCCAGATATTCGAGGGCGAGCGCACCGTTCCCGCCGCAAATGAGCCAGAAGCCCACGGGAGTAAGGTCCGCACCCTGCCCCGGCGGCAGATAGTAGGCCACCTGCTTCCCCTCCGCCGTGGCGAACTCGAGACGCACACCGTTCCGCTTTTCCCACTCGAGAAGATCGCGTTCGCCATACTTTCGGGGAAAA
>JAHEDC010000192.1 GCA_024641425.1 Verrucomicrobiales bacterium
CCGCTACCTCCTCGCCAAAGCCGAGGAACGCGCCGAGGGCCTCGAAGCCCTCCTCGTCGCGCTCGCGAATCTCGACGAGTTCATCAAGATGATCCGCGACTCCTCGAACCGCGAGGAGGCCTTCAAGAAGATCAAGAAGTTCACGATGCCGCTCCCCGGCGCGGAAGGCATCGGCATTCTTCTCCGCGGGCAGGAGAGCGTCCGGACCGGCGAATACGCCTTCACCGACGCGCAGGTCAACCGCATCCTCGAGATGCGCCTCTACCAGCTCACCGCCCTCGAGGTCGACAAGATCAAGGCCGCCTACGATAACGTGATCGAGGAGATCAAGGACTACCTCGACATCCTCGCCAAGGAATCCCGCGTCCTCCAGATCATCAAGGACGAGCTGCGCGAGATCAAATCGAAGTACTCCTCCATGCGGAAGACCGGCATCGAGGCCGACCTCGGCGAGATCAACATCGCCGACCTCATCGCGAACGACAGCCAGGTCATCACCATCACCCACCGCGGCTACATCAAGCGCACCGCCGCCGTCGAATACAAGTCGCAGAAGCGCGGCGGCGTCGGGGTCAAGGGGATGGTCACCCGCGAGGCCAAGAACGACGACGACGAGGACGACTTCGTCGAGCAGATCTTCGGGGCCAGCGCGCACGATTACCTCATGTTCTTCACCGACACCGGCCGGGCCTTCGTCGAGCGCGTCTTCTACATTCCCGAAGGTGCCCGCGCGGCCCGGGGTCGCTCGATCAAGAACCTGCTCAACCTCCGTCCCGAGGAGAAGGTGAAGGCCGTCCTCCGCGTCGCGTCGCAGGGCGACGACGACCGGGCCACTTTCGACCAGCCGTATTACGTCTTCTTCGCCACCCGCAGCGGCAAGGTCAAGAAGACGCCGCTCGCCGACTTCCGCAACTACCGGAAGCAGGGGATCAATGCGATCAACATCGAGGAAGGCAACGAACTCATCGACGTCAAGCTCACCACCGGTTCCGACGACATCCTTCTCCTCACGGGCGGCGGCTACGCCGTGCGTTTCCACGAGGACGCTGTCCGCTCGATGGGCCGCTCCTCCGCCGGGGTTCGCGGTGTCCGTCCGCGCGAGGAGGACGTTCTCGTCGCCCTCGTCATCTTCGACCCCGACGCCCAACTCCTCGTTGCCTCCGAAAACGGGCTCGGCAAGCGCACGCCTTTCGAGGAATACCCGACCAAGGGACGCGGCGGCAAGGGAATGATCGCGATGAAAGTCACGGCCAAGACTGGCCGCGTCGTCGGGGCCATGGCCGTGAAGGAAGAGGAGGACATCATGCTCATCACCAACGGTGGCCTCAGCGTCCGCACCCCCGTCTCCCAGATCCGCAGCATCGGCCGCGCCACCCAGGGCGTCATGCTCATGCGCCTCCGCGAGGGCGAACTCCTCCAGGACGTCGCGCATGTCGTGAGCGACGACGAGGAGGACTCCGCCGACGAGGGCGAAACCGCTGCCGGAGAAGCCGGCGGTGCCGGAACCGACAGCGGGACTCCTCCCTCGGACGTGAAAAGTGATACGCGCCCCGGGGACGGCGACCAATCCTAGGGCCGAAGTTCCGTCAAGGAACGAGCACGGCCTCGAAGCGATAGAAGGCATCGCCTGGCGGCGGTGTTTGGTCAATGACGCGGATGCCGCCTTGGGCATACACGCTGTTGATGCCGGGCCCGCGGGCTTCGGTCAACGTCGGTCCGTTGTAGCGATAGATCTCGGTAAAATCGGAGAGATCGAGAGAGCGCCGGACAATCCACACGGTCAGGAGCGTGGCCGAGCCGTTGAAGCCGAAGTCGATTTCGGGCTTGCCCTCCGCGTTCCGTGTCACGCGGGGGTTCCTGGGATGTCCCGCGTCGCCGACCAGGGCATCGGTGCCGAGGGCATATTCCACGCCGAAGGGCTTGCCGTCGTGATCGAAATCGAGGTTCCAGAAGCGCGTCAGATCGCTTCGTCCCTGATACTCGGCGGCGCCGATATCCGGAACGCCGACGACGGAGAAGCCCCGCTGGTCTTCGGTGGCTTCGCTCCCGCTGGCGGCGCTGATTGCGAGGCTTCCCGGCAGCGGCGGCATCGTCATGGTGGGGCCGCCGTAGTCGCCGAGCGGGGCAAGGTAAGGGGGCGCGATGATCGGGGCCGGGCCGGTCTCCGTGCCTAGTCCGCCGACGCTGTCAGGCGGAGTTTGAAATAGGTTAACGCCGATGTGGGTGATGGTGCCAGAATTGATGATGTCCGCGGATCTTGGAAGCTTCGGAGCCGAATTTCCCGCCACAATGCTGTTCTGCAGGTCGAAGAAAACACCGAGAAACACCACGCCCCCTCCCGACGCTCCGATTGCTGTATTCCCGGCGATGGTGGAGTGAAGCATCGTGAGCCGGCCGCTTACGGAGACCGCACCGCCACGAAAACCCGAGTTGCCGGTCAAGGTGCAATGCTCCAGGGTCAGACGGGTGCCGGCCGAACCCGTGCCGGAGACGTGGATCGCGCCCGCCCCGTGTCCGACATTCCCGGTGAGAGTGCAGTTCTTGAGCACAACGGCAGAGTCTCTGGCGGAAATCGCGCCCCCAGAATCAAATGAATAGCCATCGCGGAGGGTGAGGCCCCTGAGTTCAAACAAAGGCGCGCCATTCACCCGGAAAATCGAACTCGCCCCCCCCGCTGATCGTGATGCCTCCTGTTAACGCCGAGGCGTCGATTCTTGTCGTTCGGTGGATTTCGATCACGGTGCCGCCGAGGGTGAGGGTCTGCCCGGAAAGGGAGGGGGCGAATGTGACGGGCGCCAGCGAGGATGTGCTGGCGACCACGTCTCGCAGGGATCCCAGACCGGAGTCGTTCGTGTTCGTGACCACCTGACCCGAGGCGCGGATCGAGAGGATGCCGGAGGTGCATGCGAGAACGGTCGCGGCCAATCGGAGATTGCTCGTGGTCGCAAAGAGGGTGGCATCGAACTGAAGGTGGGCGCAAGCACTTGTTAGAAGGGAAACTCCTGATAGGGGGCGCTCCCCATTGCTCCACGAGGACGATTCCCCATCATTCCTTCTCGATCCGCACGTTGATTGCCGGGTCGGTGCCGGTGAAGAATACGACAGGGTTCGTCTCGGCGGTGAAGGGAACGGGCTGCGGTCCGGGGACGTCCGTCCACGGATCCCGTCCGAAGGAGTAGCGCAGGCGGTAGCTCGCGTTCGGCTCGGAGACCTGGACGAGGTCGTAGGGGCGCTTCGCGCCCTCGATCCGGTTGAGCTTGAACCTGGGGAAAGGAGAACCGGGAAAATCAGGGAAGGGGTTCACGACCGCATTCATCTGCCTCGATGCCGGGGGCAGTGGTGTGGTGTGCCGCGGAGGGACGACGGCCTACGGCCGCAAGGTGGCGCGGAGGCGGAGGAATTGGATGGGGACGCTGTTGAAGGGGAGAAGGCTGCGGGCGGTGAGGGTCTCGGTGCCGTCGCCGTTGTCGAACACGGCGATGACCTGGGCGCTGTCCCAACCGCCGAGGGCGGTGCCGGCTTCAGGGACGAGGAGGACGTCGTCGGCGGCCTTGTGATGGCGGTAAGTCAGGGTGAGGAAGCCGGCGGTGTCGATGCCGACGACGGGCAAAGTATCGGAAGGGACGAGGGGCGAGGCAAGCATGGCATAGTCGAAGAGGTTGGCGGTGCCGTCGCGGTCGTTGTCGCCGAGGGGATCGAGGCCGCCGAAGGCGGTGCTCCAGGCGGAGAAGCCGAGGGCGTCGGTGCCGCCCGGGCTGCCGTTCGGCGCGGCGCTGGCCCGCCAGTTCGCGGGGAGCGAGTGGTCCGGGTTCGAGAAGGGCGCGACGAGGGTGAGGGTGAAGCCCGATCCGTCGGCGGCAGTCGGCCAGGGGAAAACGTCGTCGTAGGCGAAGCTGCGGATGATTTCAGTGCCGGGGGGCAGGAGGGCATTGCGGAGGGTGAGGGTTTCGCCGCCGTTGTCGAGTTGGGTGGCATTGCGGAAAATGCCTGCCACGGGAAGCCCCGCGCCGTAGCGGAGGGCGAAGGCGGCGGCGTCCTCGACGATGAGAAGGCGGGCCCCGGGGGCGAGTTCCGTCAGGGTGGCGTCGGTGGCGAAGTCGAAATCAAGGCCGGCTGCGAAAGAGACGCCGCTGAGATCGATCCTTTCGGAGCCGATGTTGAGGAGTTCGACGAACTCGAAGTCGGTGCGGTCGTTGTGGCCCGCCGCGATCTCCGCGGGCGTCGGAGGCGCGGGGCGGTAGTTCAGCTCGGAAACAACGAGGTTATCGGCGTCCGCCGGAACGGTGCCGACAACGAAGCGTGCCTCGGTGAGAGCGGACCATTCGCCGTTGTTCCGCACGCGGGCGCGGACGGTGCCGGAATCGGCCAGGTTCAGGGGAGCGGTGTAGACGGATGCCGTGGGGGAAACGCCGCCGCCACCGGTCGCGGCCTCGGAGGCTTCCAAGGTGGCCCAGAGCAGGAAGTCACTGCTACCGGTGCCTTGGTTGAGGGCGTGGAGGGCGAGGACGTTTGCACCATTCCGAAGCAGCGCGACATGCCCTCCGACATCGAATGACTCGTAGATCACCGCCTCGGCGTCGGCGTGGGAGGCACTTGCTCCGGCGTCGAAAGCGAGGGGAATCCCGGCGCTCCCCGGAGCATTCACGCGGAGGATCTCGGTGCCGTTGAGGTAGGCGATGAAGCCGTCGTCGTAGCGCGCGTTGAGCGTCATCGATCCGAGGTTCGCGACATTGGAGGCGGTGAAGGGGATGCGGACGTAAATCGTCTCGTTGGTATTGGTGGCCACCACGGACTCGAAGTCGTGGGCGGAATCAATGTAGGGATCGAAAGTGCCATTCGAGCTGATCTCGTATCCCGCGCCAAGTGTTCCGGCCGGCCAGCCGCTGTGGTCGAAGGTGGAGAGCATCCAGGTGGCATCGAGGCTGCCGGAAGTGGGCATAAAGGCGAATTTCGTCGCGTTATCCGGAACGAGCTGGAAGGTTGAATTACCGTCGCCGCCGGAGGCGGCGAGGCGTGGATCCGAGCCGTCGGTCGTGTAATAGATGACGCCGCCATCGGCGCTGGTGATGGCGAGCGGGGTGTTCCCGGGAACGGTGCCGCCATGCGGTGAGAAGCCTGGGGCGTCGGTCGCGGGATACCAGCCCCGGGCGAGGAACTGGTTGAAGACGATTCCGGTGCGGGAAGGGAAGTAGTTGCCCCAGGCGCCGCCGGTCACGGTGCCGAGCAACTGGTCGCGCACGCGCAGCCAGTCGCGGCGCGTGTAGGGGTTCGTGGTGCGGCTGTCGCCGTTGTCGCCCCAGCGTGCCGACTCGATGCGGGTGACGAAATCGACGGCGTCGGCGCGACGCAGGTAGGCGGCGGCGACGTTTGACGGGGTGAGGACGCCGCCATTGTGGAAATGGCGGTGAACCAGATCGGCGAAGCGCAGGCGGAACTCGGGATTGGCGATCAGGTTGACGAAGACCTCGGTCGGGCCGCCGCTATCGTCCTTTCCGGTGACGTTTTCATTCGTGTTCTCCATGCAGTGCTCCGGATCCCAACTGTGATAATACCACTTCCCACCCGAGACGTCCCTGCCGTAGGTGGCGTACCAGTTCTGGTGCGCCCAGTCGGTGTTGCCGACGTAATAGTTGGCGATCATGTAGGCGATGAAGTTGTCGATGTGGAGGATCTCCGCGACCGCCGCGTAGTTCGCCGGGTCGGTCATGTCTAGCCGGGTGAGGGCGAGCAGGGTGAGGTAGTTGGCGCTGGAGCCGGCGACGACGGTGCTGGTGCGGTGTTTCATCGCGTCGTAGTCCTCGTTCTTTCCGCCGAGATATTCGGCGGCGAAGTTGTCATCCGGGCGCTCGTGCAGTTCGGTGACGCCCCACAGGACACCGTTGATGTAGAGCAGGCAGTGCCGGCCCTCGGGCGACAGTCCGCCCATCAGGTTGTGGAGGTCGGCGGGGAATTGATCGTGGGTATACTGCGCGCGTGCCGCCTGGCCGGGGCCGGCTCCGGAACCCGGATTGTAGTGCCAGACATTGTTGAGGCGGTTGTCGATGACCAGCGTGTCGAAGCGGTCCGTGCGCTCTTGCCCGAACACTGGAAAACGGAGGTCGGGCGAGAATTTCAGGCGCATCGAGAGCTTGTCGGATTTCCAGCGTCCGGTGCTGGAACCGCCGGTGATCTGCACCGTGCCATCGACCTGGAACCCTTTGGCGAGGTTGGGTGCGGCCAGGTCGCCTTCGGGGTTGATGAATTCGATCGAGGTGGCCTTCTCGACGCTTTCACCCGCGATGTAGATGCCGCCGCTGCCGAACATCTCGTTCCAGTTCATCGTCAGCGACAGCGTGGGAACGCGGAGGAAATCCTCGGTCGTCGGGCGCACCTCAGGGTCGGCATGGTTGACGATGTCCGGGTCCATTCCGTAATCCGGGCCGGCGTGGCCCCAGTTCACATGCGGAGGCACGCTGGCGTTGCTCTGCTGCAGAATGGCGGCGCGGAAGAGGTAGGTCTGCGTGTCAACGTTGGTCGGCTCGAAAGCGGCCTTCACCGCGAGGGCGCGCAGGTTTGTCGTCGTGCCGATGGCGATCGTGACCATCGGGGCGGTGTCGGCATCCGGGGCGTCCACACGCGTTCCGTTGGCCGGGGAGTCGCTGGGGAGGGTGCCGTCCGTCGTGTAAATGAGGGAAGCCCCGGGGGTGGCCGAGGCGACGGTGACCTCGATCGGGGCGTCGTAGAACCCGCGATCGACGGAGAATGTGGTGTCGGCGACGAAGCCCTGCACGGCATCCGGGTTGTTCGCGGCCCCCGGAGTGGGAAGCTGGAAATAGCCGGAGGCGAGCGGCGGCGTGGCGCCGTAGTAGCCGAAGGAGACGTCCTCGTATTGCTTCGCATAGGGATTGAAGAGGCTGACGATCTCGATGCCACCCTCGCCGTCGGGGCGGGTGAGGGCGAGGAAGGAACCGCCCGCCTTGTCGAGTTGGAAGTCGGTGTGGAACTGGGAATCGGAAAGAGCGCGATCCTTGCCAGAGGCGAAAACGACGAGGAATTGCCCGGCCGCGAGCGTGTGCTCGGGGAACGTCCACTTCGTAAGATTGAGCGCGTCGTCGGTCAGATGCCAGCCCGTGATCTCGACCGGCGCGCCGGTGGGATTCCAGAGTTCGATCCAGTCGCTGAAATCGCCGTCCGCGTCGGCAATCGTCGAGGCGTTCGAGGCCATGAACTCGTTGACGATGATGCCGTCGAGGTTGCTGAATTCCGGCACATCCCCATCGTCATTCGGGTCCGAACCGGCCCCGATTTCCACCGCGTCGCTGAAGCCGTCGTGGTCGCTGTCGGTGTCGTTTGGGTCCGTGAGGTGGACGGTGACTTCCGCGAAGTCGGTGAGGCCGTCGCCGTCGGTGTCGGCCTTCGTGGGGTCGGTGAGGGAGGTATTGACCTCCTCGCCGTCGGTGAGGCCGTCGCCGTCGGTGTCGGCGACAGTGGGGTTCGTGTTGTGGAGGTTGAATTCCGGGCCGTCCTCAAGGCCGTCGCCGTCACTGTCCTTCACCTTGGGATTCGCGCCGGTGTTGAATTCCTCAAGGTTCGTGAGGCCGTCGTCGTCGAAGTCGCCGGTCTCCAACTGGGTTAGGTCCCCGAAATGAAGCCGCTCCCAGGTATCCGGGAGGCCGTCATTGTCGGTATCGTCGGGATCGACGGCACCCGCGGGAACCGCGACGAGGGAGATCATGTTGTTCCCGGCAATCTGCGGCCCGAAGACGACGATCGAGGTCGCGGGTGCGGGAGAGCGATAGACGGCGAAGAATTGATTGAGCCCCTGGCCCGCGCCAGTGCCATCGCCGCCTTCATCCACCCCGGTATAGTCGGGTCCGCCGCCAGGGGAAAGGCCCGTATTCACACGCAGCCAGCCTCCGTCGATTACCCACTGGAGGGTTCCGCCGAGAACCGGGTCGGAGGTATTCGGGCTCGAGCCGTCGCCGGCGGGGCCGTTCAAGCGGTTGTCGACAAGGAGGTAGAAATCGGAAGGGACATCGCAGGTCACCGTCGCGCTGTAGGTGATGTTTTCGCGCGCGTTATTCGCGAAGCGGACATAATCCGCGCCGAGCAGGTAGGACGGGAGGGAAACGACGGTAGCGCCGTTGGGAGCGAGGGTATTTCCATTGAAGGCGGCGCCGTTGTGCTGGTGGGTGCGGTCGGAGAAGGCGAGGGTATCCTCGGCGAAGCCATTCGCAAGGAGCGCGGCGGCATCTCCTCCGAGGCCGGATTCCGCGACGGATTGGATCGCCGCCTCCGTCAGGAATGGAAAGAAAAACGATCCGACGCTGACAAGGACGCGGGCGGAAAACGAGAGCAGTGTCATTGGAGGAGTCACGAAGGGAGGTGCCTGAGGGGGCATCGATGGGGTTCGCTCCGGATTATGGAAAAAATGCCATTGACTGTAATGGCTAATTCCGGATAAAACACATTTTGAGTGAAAACAGGACCGTGATCCAGTCTTTTAAACAGATAAACAGCCCATGAAACCCTCAAAATCCCTCCTCATTTCGGCCCTGCTTGCCTTGCCAATGTCCCCCGGTACCGTGGATGCCGCCATCGTGACGGTAGTCGAAACCGGCGGGGACAACGAGCCCACCGATACCATCGTCGCGAAGTGGTCGGGTGTGACGTACAACCGCACCATCGCCGACGAACCGACTCCGGGTGCGGTCGGAACTCCCTTTACCGTCGGGGCCTTCGCCAGCGGGGCGCCCGCCTTCGTCGACCGCAATCACGTTTACCTGAACGCCCCCGGCGGCATCTCGATTCCCGCCTATCTCCTCGGGCAGCAGTACATCATGTCCGGCAACGACAACCGGGATAACGCGGGGTATATTCTGGATGTCTCGATCGACGTTCCCTCCCGTGTCTACATGCTCGTCGACAACCGCCTTCCGGATGGGGTGAACACCACGCCGCCCGCCTTTGGTGCGGGGGCGATGCAATGGATCCTCGACGGAGGCTGGCTGCCTTCCTCCACCGGCAACAATCGCAGTGCCAGCATGGCGTTGCCCGATGAACTTCCCATCGACGAGGGCGCGAACGGAGACATCAACCAGTACTATTCGATTTATTACCACGATTTCGAGGCCGGGACGTTCCAGCTCTTCCAGGCCGATAATCCAAGCCGCAACATGTATGGCGTGGTCGTCGTTCCGACGGGCGGGCCGCCTTCCGTCTTCCTTTCGGCCGCCCCGTCCACTCTCAACGAGGGCCAGTCCGCCTCGCTCGATTGGGTTATCCCGGCGAACGCGACGGCCGCCTCGATCGACAACGGGGTCGGCGATGTCCTTCCCCTCACGACAAACGGAGTGGGCACGAAAGCGGTCATGCCCGCCGTCACTACGACCTACACCCTCGCCGTGCAAACGCCCGCCGGGATGCTCTCCGCCGAGGCGACGGTGGCGGTGCGGTTGATCTCCGCCTTCACCGCCGACGATCCCCTCATTGCGGCGGGCGAGAGCGTCACGCTCGCCTGGAGCACCCGCTCCGATGCCATGGTGACAATCTCCGGCATTGGAGCCGTGCCCGCCGGCAGTTCCAGCATGCTCGTCAGCCCGCCTGAATCGACGACCTATACCCTGACGGCGACATCCGGGGCGGAATCGAGCGAGGCAACGGTGACCGTGTTCGTCCTGCCCCCGGGGCCGCTCTACGCGTTGCTCGATTTCGGCGCGACCGACGGCACACCGGAGCCCGGGGCTCTGACGGGCACCCAGATCGGCGCCGGTATCAACAACACGAACGGCACCAACCTGCCGGTGACCAATCTTCTCTCCGAAACCGGGGACGCCTTTACCCTGGCCATCGACAATCTCGATCCAAGTGGCAATCCCGTCGGCGGTCTCGACTGGCGGGACCGCGGGGATTCGAGTGGCGCGGAATGGACGGCGCTCGGCGAGGATCACGTGAAGAACAACCTGGGCATTGTCCGTGTCAGTCTCGGATCGCTTCCCACCGGCAGCTATGACATTCTCAGCTGGCATTTCGACCCGACCTTTGCCCAGAGCGAGGCCATCCGAATCCTCGTCACGGATGCCGATGGCACGGCGGTCGACACCGGGGTCGTCGGCAGCGCCTTCGCGAGTCCGACCGTCACTTCCCTTGCGAACTCGACCGCGAACATGGTAAGTTACGTCCGGCGGTTCTCGGTGCGCTCGAATGGTGTTGACGACGTGATCCTCTATTTCAACGGCACCGTCGCGACCGATACGGAAACGCCCCTCAACGGCCTCCGCATTTCCGCAACTGGACCGATCGAGCCGACCCGGATCGTCGCTATCCGCTATGACGAGGGAATGGGCTCGGTGACGATCGAGTTCACGTCGCAGGAAGGGCGATTCTATGCCGTCTTCGCGAGCGATGACCTCACGACCTTTGTCGAGGAACTCGACGATTCGATTTCCGGGCAGGCGGGAACCACCGAATTCACCGAGACCGGAATCGATCCCATCACGGTGCGCCAGCGCTACTACCGGGTCGAGGACCGGTAGGATAGGGGATTTCCTCCGTGCGCGGCGACTGCGGCAGGGGAGGAATCGGAATCGCTCACACCTTGGCGAGGTTCGCGGCGGCCTCGGCGGTCTCGGGATTATGCGGGTGCCCGAGGTTCTTCTTCGAGGTGTGGCCCTTGAACTCGTCGCCGAATTTGGCGA
>JAHEDC010000193.1 GCA_024641425.1 Verrucomicrobiales bacterium
GTGAGAAGGATGAAAGATAAAGTGGGGAACGCGGGGCCTGCGACTTGGACTCTAACCGTTATTCCGGAAAATGCGTTCAGGGCTTTTAACGGATTGCCTGCACTCTCACAATCACGAAATTTACGGGAGATGTCCACGATTGAGCGCGTGTCCCCCCGTGGTCGAGCGTTCCGCCACCTCCATGACACCGATGACGAGTCGCAGGTTCGCGCGTTTTTTCCGCAGGAAGGCTGTGGCGGGGACGCTGTTGGTTGGTGTTGGCGTTGCGGTTGGTTTTGGGACTCGGGTAGGAAGGGGAAAGAGCGGCGTGGCGGAGCCTTCGGAATCGCGTGCGACGGGAAGCGTCCTTGCCGTGTCGCCTTCCGGGAATTCATCCGCGACGGATGACGGGCCCTCGAAGGAAGTCGCGGCGACGCTGGCGGCATTCGGCGGCGCGCCTTCGGTGCATGAGGTCCTGGGTGCGGTCGGCTTCGACCGCTACGCGAAGCTTTCGCGCTTCCTCGCCACGACGAACGCGGACGAGTGGGAGGCGCTCTACAAGGCGCTGGAGGAAAAGGACGAGCTCTCCCACCGCTTCGTGGACCTGATCAGCCTCCGCTGGGCGGAAATCGACCCGCTGGGGGCGGTGACGGAGGGAAGCAGTTTGGCCTTCTGGGCCTGGGGGAAAAGCGACCCCGAAGCGGCCCTCGCCCAAGCCCTGAAGGAAAACAAATAGTATGCCACCGAGGTCGTCCGGGCGGTCGCGCAGGACAACGCGGCGAACGGAGAAGCGATGCCGCGCAAGCATCCGGAGCTGGGACAAAGCACGGTCTGGGAAGGCATCGCGAGTAGTCTTTCGGAGAAGAATCCGCGCGCCGCGGCGGAATTGGTCGAGCGCATGATGACGGACAGCAGCAATCTTTCCGAGAAGCATCTGCTCAATCTCTCGCCGGAGGAGCGGGCCCATCTCGTCACCGCGCTTCAGGCCCAAAGCCCGGACGAGGAGACCGTGAAGAACCTTCAGGAGTATACCGCCCAAATCGCCAACAAGTGGTCGAATCAGGTCCCGGAGGAAGCGGCGCGCTGGGTTGAGTCCCTTCCTCCCGGCGCCCCTCTCACCGGAGCCGCACCCCAGGTCGCGACCATCCGGAACCGCTTTGACCCGACCTCGGCGCGGCAGTGGGCGAACGTTAGGAGATTCCCGCCGCCCCCTTGTTGTGTTCCTTCAGGTGGAAGAAGACGTCGCCGTAGGTTTTCAGCAGGACAAGGAGGAGGAGGACCGACTTCGGACTCCCGAGAAACACGGTGACGAAACCGCCGAGCAGGATCGTCACATGGAGGATCACGATGCGTCCATACGGCTGGATCATGACCTGCATGCAGTGCTTCTCCTTGTATTCGCCCCGTCCGATGAAGTTCGTGAAAAAGGAGAACACATGGCTGCCGAAGAGACAGAGGAAGGCGAGCCCGTACGCGCTAGCCGCCTTGCCGACGAAGGAAAACAGCGACCCGTTCGCCGCCGTCCCGTCCCCCATCGGCCCGCCCTTCTGGAAAACCACGAAGACGAAAACGCCATGGACAAGCGTGAAGATCCCGTAGTGGAAGCAGAAGAAAACCGACAGCCCGACCTTGGCCGGAAAGGGTGGCGAGCCGCCACGCGCCACAAGCATCTTGGCCACGTTCAGCAGACCGATGGCCACGTTCTCCAGCCAGTAGAGGGCCATGATCGCGCCGACGTCCCACCCGGCGAAGAAGACCCCGAAAACCGGGACGATATTCGTGAGGATCAGGACGACCGCGGAAGGCGAGCGCGCGGTCAGCGGGCCCGGAGCGCCCGCGAGAAGACCGGGGAGAAAACTGGGATTCATGCGGCTCCGACCACGGCCCGGCGGAGCAGTTTCTGCGAGCGCTTCTCCACGCCCTGCGCCTTGCGCTCGCGCCCGAGTTCGCGCAGCAGCATCACGAGGTTATCGCTGACGATGGCGTAGGTCTCGCTGTCGCTGGAGACACGGCTTTCCAGAATGCGCAGCGCGGTCTCGTAGTGCCGGACGGCCTCCTCGTCCTCGCCGAGTTCGTGGAGAACCGTGGCGAGATTGCTGTAGGATTGCGCGACGTCCGGATCGAGCGGATCGTGCACCTTGATCCGGATCTCCAAAGCCTGGCTGTGCATTTCCCGCGCCTGCGCGCTGTAACCGGCGGCGTAATAGAGCCCACCGAGGTTGTTGTAAACGGCGGCCACGTCCTCGCTCTCGCGCCCGATGCAGCGCTCGAAGATCTCCAGCGCCTTCACGTAGTTTTCCTCGCCCTTGTCGAAGTTCCCGGCGTCCTTGTAGAGCATGCCGAGATTGTTCCGGAGATTGCCCAAGTCCGCCTCCATCGGCGGATCGACTCGCCGTAAAAGATCGACCGCCTCCTCCATCAGGGGAATCGCGCTTTCGGGAATTCCCGCCAGATCGTAGACGCCGCCCAGGCTGCTTTTCAGACCGCCAAGTCGCGCGGGGGAGACATCGCAGCTTTCCGCCCAGCCGAGGGCCTCGATGTAGTAGCCCTCCGCCGTCGGGTAGTCTCCCGTTTCGCGACTCAGATCACCGGCCACCTCCAGGGAAGCCACCAGCTCGGGGAGGTTCTCCTGCGATTGCTCGGCCGCGCGCCGCGCACTTTCGACCGCCGTGTGGGCAACACGGAGGGCGTCGATGATCTTCTTGTCCTTGCGGAGGTTTTCCACGCGCTCGAGAAGGACGCGGACGACATTGCCTTGGCCGGTTGACATGGGATGGGTCGGTTGGGGGTTCGGAGAGGAGCGAAACGCTGATTGAGCTTAGTCAATCGCAACGCCGCCCGCCAATGGAAAACGCGTGATTTTCACATATTTTACAGGATTGAATCGAATCAAAAGCGTAAATCATATTTTCCAAATGAACTCAATGCCGATACTTTGTAACTACGCATCGTGACGCGCGGGAATGGACGCCTCGCTGCGACCGTGTTAGGATCACCCGCATGAAAGTCCCCGCCTTTCCGGAAATCCCCGTCGCGCTCCTCGCCCTCGCGGTCTTGTTTTCCCTGTCCGGAGCCGCGGTCGGCGAAACGGTGGAAGTCGGCGGTCGCAATGCCCTCGTGAAAGCGCTGTCCTCCGCGAAACCCGGCACGCGGATCGCCGTCGCGCCCGGCAATTACGCGGGCGGGATCTCGATTCGGGAAATCGCCGGACGAATGGACGCGCCGATCGTCGTCGCCGCGAAGGATCGGGCGAAACCTCCCATCTTCCAGGGCGGCACCTCCGGGCTGCATTTATCGGGCTGCGCCTACGTCGAACTCGACGGCCTCGTCTTCGAAGGAGCCGAGGCCAACGGCCTGAACATCGACGACGCGGGTCGGGCCGAAGAACCCGCACGCGGCATCGTCCTGCGCGGACTGACGATCAGGAACAGCTCTCCTCGCGGCAATCGCGACGGGATCAAGCTCTCGGGCGTCGCCGATTTCCTCGTCACAGACTGCGTCATCGAGGACTGGGGCACGAGCGGTTCCGGCATCGACATGGTCGGCTGCCACCAGGGCGTCATCGAGGAAACGACCCTCCGGCGCACCGGCGCGGAGGCGGCGAGGAATCACGAGGCGAACGGCATCCAGATGAAGGGAGGCAGCAGCGGGATCACGGTGCGGAAATGCAATCTCCTCCACACCGGCGGACGCGGGGTGAACCTCGGCGGCAGCACCGGGGCCGACTATTTCCGGCCGCCCGGAGCCGGCGCCGAAGCCCGCGACCTCACCCTCGAGGACTGCGTCATCGAAGGCTCGATGGCCCCGGTCGCCTTCGTCGGCGTCGATGGCGCAACCGTCCGCCGGAATCGTCTCCGCTACCCCGGCCGCTGGGCCTTCCGCATCCTCCAGGAGAATTCGGGTGAAAGCCTCGCGCCCTGCCGCAACGGGGTCATCACCGAGAACCGCATCGTCTTCCGTTCGTCCGAGATGGCGATGGCCGTCAACGTCGGCGGAGGCACCGCCCCCGAGACCTTCCGCTTCGAGCGCAACACCTGGCTTTGCGAAGACCGCCCCGCCGAAACCCGCCGCCGGGTGCGACTCCCGGTCGAGGAAATCGACGGCAACTATGGCACCGCCCCGTAGGGCTGCCTACGCCCGCGGCTTCTTCTTTTTCGTCGCCTTCTCTCCCCCACCCTGCCGGCTCCTGGCCTTCATCTCGGTTTCCATTCCCTTGTCGCCCTGCTGCGCCATCCAGGCGTCGAGTTCCTTTCGCAGGCGTTCCTTGACCTCGACCATCGAGATCTCGTCGGCGAGATTCTGTTCCTCGTAGCGGTCGTTGTCGAGATCGTAGAGTTCCTCGGCCGGGCGATGGAAGAGGAAGTCGACCTTGCTCGCGAGTGCGGGGTCGTCCCTGGCGTCCTCCTGCCAGGAGGTGATCGGCTCGCCCTTGTGGATGCCGCCGATCTCGTAGGTGTTTTCCGGCGCGAGGTTCCGGATGTACTTGTAGCGTCCGTCCCGCACCGCGCGCATCGGATAGGGATCCTTGAAGCCGATGATCCCGACCGTGGTGTGCTGGGAAAACACGTACTCGCGGGCGCTTTCCGTTCCCCCCGTGAGAAGGGCGAGGAAACTGCGGCCGTCGAAGCCCTTCATGCCGTTCGCGTCGGGACAGCCGGTGTCGATCTTCGTCGGATCAATGCCGGCGGCTTCGAGGAAGGTCGGCGCGACATCGATGTAACTCGCGAGCGCGTGGCTGGTGCCGCCGGGTTTCACCTTGCCTGGCCAACGCGCGAGCGCGGAAACACGGATGCCGTTGTCGTAGAGCGACCATTTCCCGCCGTAGGGGAACGAACTCCCCTGCTCGCTCACGAAAAGGACGAGGGTGTCTTCCCTGTTGTCCGTCTCGTCGAGGAGCTTCATGAGATCGCCGACCTGCTCGTCGAGGCGCGTGATCTCGCCGTAGTATTTGGCGAGCAGTTCGCGGGTCGTCGCGTTGTCGTGGAGATAGGGCGGAACGGTGAGCGCGGCGGGATCGTACTTCGGCCCGCGCGTCCAGGGACTATGCGGATCGTTGGAAGCGAAGACGAGGAACCACGGCTGTGTCTTGTCGCGCGCGACGAACTTCCGGGTCTCGGTCAGGTCATCGGCGCCCTTGATGTATTCGCAGGGAAAACTCGGCGCGGGTCCGACATGCGACTTGTTCTGGAGCGCGGCCCGGTAGCCGTTGCCCTTCAGATAAGTGAAAAGGCTCTTCGTCCCGTCGTAGACGCGCGTGTGGTTCGGATAGGCTCCGGAACGGATCGGATCGAGTCCGGTGTAAAGGGCATGACGGCTCGGCGAGCAGGTCGGCGCCGGCGTGAACATGTGATCGAGATACAGGCCCTCCGCACGGAGCGCGTCGAGGTTCGGCGTACGCACCTCCTTGCTCCCCGCGAAACCGTAGTCGCTCCACGTCGAGTCATCGGCGATGATGAGGAGGAAATTCGGGCGTTCGGCGGCAAGCGAGCGCAGGGACGCGAAGGCGAAACAGCTGAGGATCAGAAGGGTTCTCATGGCGGATGCCATGGATTCTGCCTCCCGCCCCGGAAAAAGCAATCCTTACTCCCCGCGTTCGCCGTCCCGCCAATCCGCCGGAAGTCACGAAGCCGATCATTCCTCGCTTGCGATGCGGTGCCAAAAGCCCCTCCCTTTCCGGTTGAATTCCACGCGAAGAGTCCTCGTAACTCTCGTCTCCTGCCTCGTGTCCTTGACTGCCACCCCCGCGGCGGAATGTCCGAGGAACATCCTCCTCATCACCGAAGAATACCCGCATTTGCCGAAGGCCACGACACCTTCCGGCGAGGACCTGAATCCAAACGGACATCGAAAGACACGGAAGGGACGCCGACAAGGCGGCGAAAGCGACTGACCGACGCGGATTCCGTCACTGACTCGTGCGCGCAAGATCCAGCATCTCACTCGCCGCGTTCCGAGGCCCCGGCCGGAACGCGCGGCTTTACCTCCCCAACCCCAGTGATTATATTGCGCGAAACACCACCGCCATGCCCATCCCGCAACGAACCGTCTCGCTGCTTCTCCTACTCGGAGCCACCCTGCTTGCCCCCTCTTTCGCGGATGCCCTCGAGGCGGGCGCGGCGGTCGCCAATATTTCACCGCTCAAACTTCCGGCCATTCGCAATGGCGGCTTCCTTCAGGCGATGGCCGCGCGGGTCGATGATCCGCTCTACGCGCGCGCCCTCGTCCTGCGCTCGGGGGATGAGATGGTGGCGCTTTGCATGGTCGATTCCTGCATGTTGCCAACGGATGTCTGCGAGGCGATCAAGGAGGAGGTGGCGCGCCAATGTGACTTGCCCGTCGAGCGGATGCTCATTTCGGCGACGCACACCCACTCCGCGCCCAGCACGATGGCCTTCTGTCTTGGCACGCGCAAGGATGAGACTTACGCCGCGCAGATGATCCCCCAGGTCGCGCGGGCGATTGTCGAGGCGCATGCCGGCCTGCAACCGGCCAAGGTTGGCTGGACGGCGGTCGATGCGCCGGAGTTCACGAACTGCCGGCGATGGATCCGGCGCTCGGACAAGCTCGCCGGGGATCCCTTCGGCGAGGCCTCGGTGCGCGCGATGATGCATCCCGGATACGAGAATCCCGAGTTCACCGGACCCTCGGGCCCGATTGATCCGCAATTGTCTCTCCTGAGCCTGGTCTCCGCCGAGGACGGACGCGCGCTCTGCGTCCTGGCGAATTACTCGATGCATTACTTCGGGAGCGACGCGGGCTTCTCATCCGACTATTTCGGCGAACTCTCGCGATTCCTTGAGGAGGGCATCGGCGACGACGTGGTGGCCATGGTTTCGCAGGGCACCAGTGGCGACTTGCACTGGATGGATTATAGCCGTCCGGCGCGCGGCGGCTTCTCCCGCACCCAATACGCGCAAGGCCTCGCGGAAACCGCGCTGACGGCATGGAAGACGATCGAGTATCGGACCGATGCCGGACTGGCGATGGCGGAGACAAGATTGCGGCTCGGGCGACGCACCCCTTCCCAGGCGCGCCTCGCCTGGGCCGAGCCGATCAATACCCGGCGCGGCGAGGGTGTTCCCGCGTCCCAGCAGGAAGTCTATGCCGAACAGGCCCAGTGGCTTCACGAGAATCCACGCACCGAACTGACCCTGCAGGCACTGCGAATCGGCGACCTCGGCATCACGGCCCTGCCGAACGAAGTCTATGGAATCACCGGGCTCAAGCTAAAGGCGCGGAGCCCGCTCGCCGCCACTTTCAACATCGAGTTGGCGAACGGAGCCGAAGGTTATATCCCGCCGCCGGAGCAACACTGGCTTGGAGGCTACACGACATGGCCGGCGCGCACCGCGGGGCTGGAGGAAAGTGCCGAGCCGAGGATTGTCGAGGCCCTTCTGGAACTCCTTGAAGCGGTGTCGGGCCAAGCCCGCCGCTCCATCGCGGACGACAAGGAATCCCCCTACCGGCGGGCAGTGCTGGCGGACAGGCCCATTGGCTTCTGGCCCCTGGACGATCTTGGCGACGCGGATCCGCGCGAGGCGACGGGGAGATCGACCGCCGCCTTCGAACCCGGAATCGCCTTCGGACTGCCGGGCGTGCCACGAGTCGGCGGCGCGATCTCCAGCCCTCCGGACGCGCCCTCGTCCTTCAGTGGAGCCCAGGTCAATCGCGCGGTGCATTTCGCCGGCGGCCGGATGCGGTCCAAGCAGGTGGAGTTGGGTCATCGCTACAGCATCGAGTTATGGTTCTGGAATGCCTTTCCTCCCGAGGCGCGGGCGGTGACCGGCTATCTCGTCTCGCGCGGCGCCGCAGGGGACAAATTGGCCCTGGGCGAGCATCTGGGAATTGGAGGTATGTCCAAGGATATCGACCCGGGAAAGTTATTCTTCTATACCGGCAATGACATCGGACGCGTGGTGCGCGGCAAGACACCTTTGGCGTTTCGTAACTGGCATCACGTCGTCATCGCGCGCGATGGCGAGCGGCTGGCGGTCTATCTCGACGGCGAGCTGGAGATCGAGGCGGCGGATCTTCCCTGGACGCTACCCGAGGGCGCGAACGAAGTCTTTGTCGGCGGACGCTGCGACGGAATGTTCGGCTTCGAAGGCAGGATCGACGAGGTCGCGTTCTACGATGCCGCGCTCACTCCCGGACAAATCGCCGCGCACTTCAAGGCCTCCGAACGCCGCGCCCCCGAGATTTTTCGACCGAAGCCGACAACCGATCCCCTTTCGCCCGAAGCCAGCTTGAAGAAACTTCATCTTCCCGACGGCTACGAGGCCCGGCTTGTTGCCTCGGAGCCGCAGGTGCGCGATCCTGTCGCCTTCGATTGGGACACGCGCGGGCGGCTTTGGGTGGTGGAGATGGCCGATTACCCGCTCGGGCTTGACGGCGAGGGAGCGGCCGGCGGTCGCATTCGGGTGCTTGAGGATCCCGATGCCGACGGCGTCTTTGACCGCTCTACCCTTTTCGCAGACGGCCTGAACTTTCCCAATGGAATCCTCACCTGGCGCGATGGAATCATCATCACTTCCGCGCCGGATATCCTCTTTCTCGCCGATCGTGATGGCGACGGGAAGGCGGAACATCGGGAGGTATTGTTCAGCGGACTCAGCGAGGGAAACCAACAGCTTCGTGCCAACGGACTGCGCTGGGGCCTCGACAACTGGGTGTATGTCGCCGCCGGCGGGCACCACGGCGAGTATGGCAAGGAGACGACGCTCCGTTCGACTCTCACCGGGAAAGCCACCCTGATCGGAAGCCGCGATTTCCGCATCCGTCCGGACCACGGCGAGGTCGAACCGGAGAGCGGCCCGACGCAGTTCGGGAGGAACCGCGATGACTGGGGGCGCTGGTTCGGCACCCAGAACGCCCATCCGCTCTGGCATTACGCTTTGCCGGACCGCTACCTGCGGCGCAATCCCCAGCTCGCGGCACCGGACGGGCGGGTGTATTTCCCGAACGACGGAAACCCGCCGGTCTTCCCGGCCAGCCCTGCGGAAAAGCGCTACCATAGCTTCAACGAGGCCGGGCATTTCACTTCCGCATGCGGCGGCATGATCTACCGGGATATCTCCTTGTTCCCCGCGGGCGGCACCCATGCCTTCGTCTGCGAACCCTTTCACAATTTGGTGCAATGGATGCGGCTGGAGCCCGAAGGAGTCAGCTTTTCGGCGCGGCGGGTGGGCGTGGACGAGCAGCCGGATTTCCTCGCCAGCGAGGACCGCTGGTGCCGCCCGGTCATGGTTCGCACCGGACCGGATGGCGACCTCTGGGTCGCGGACATGTACCGCTACATGATCGAACACCCGCAGTGGCTTCCCGCGGAGGGCAAGGACGAGTTGCTTCCGCATTACCGCCTCGGCGATGATCGCGGGCGAATCTACCGTGTGCGGCGCAAGGGCACTGGCACCACCGGGATTCCGAATCTCGAGGCCATGGGAACCGCCGCGCTCGTGGAGCTTCTTGCGTCCGATAACGGTTGGGTGCGCGACAAGGCCCAGCAGCTCCTTCTTTGGGACGGCGACCGGAACGCCGTGGTGGCGTTGTCGAAACTGGCCGCACAATGCCCGCGGGCGGAAGGAAGACTGCACGCACTCTGCACGCTCGAGGGACTCGGGTTTCTCTCGGCCGACCAGGTCGAGCGCGCCTTGGCCGATCCCCACCCGGGGGTGCGGGAGAACGCCCTCCGCCTCGCCGAGCAATTCGACCACCCGCCCGTCGTCGCGGCCGCGCTAAAGCTCGCCGACGATCCGGAGCCGAAAGTGCGCTTACAACTTGCATTCAGCCTTGGCGAGTGGACGGCGGCGGAAGCGGGCCAAACCCTCGCCGCCTTGTTGCGGGTCGACGGAGGGAATCCCTTCGCCCGAACCGCCATCCTGAGTTCGGCCCAGCCGCATCTGCTCCCGCTCGCGGAGATGACGACCGTCGAGACACGCCTGCCGCTGACGCGAATGGCGCTTGTCGCCAAGGACCAAGCGGCGCTCACCACGCTCCTGGCATCCCTGATCGGCGGGAAGCAAGACCCGGATCAGTGGACGGCACTTGGCGAATTCGTGGAACAAATGGAAGCGACCGGCACGACCCGGGAAACGCTGGGCGGCGACTTGTCGGCGATGATGGATCCGCTTCTCGAATCCGCCAATACCTGCCTGCGCTCGCGAGAAAACCCCGCTGCGGAACGGATCGCGGCGGCGAGCCTCCTGGTTGGCCTTCCGGAATTCCGCGACCAAGCACTCGACCAGATGGCCGGGCTCCTCACGCCCTCGCTTTCCGGCGACGAACGGACCGCGATCCTGCGCGCCCTCGCGAAAACCGGTGACGACCGAGTCCCCGGAATCGTCCTCGGGGTTTGGACCACGCTCTCGCCGGAAGCTCGCGCCCATGCCCTTGATGCCCTGCTCACCCGTCCGCAATGGGCGGAACATCTCGTCTCTGAAATCGGGGTGGGGAGACTCCGCGCCCACGACTTTGATCCGGCCCGGCGGATGCGCCTGCTGAATTACGGAAACGACGCGGTGAAACTGGCGGCGGCGCGGGCATTCGTGTCCGCGGAATCTCCGGCACGTTCGGGAATCGTCGACGCTCGTCGGGGCGCCCTCCGGATTGCGGGCGATCCGCCGCGGGGTCATGCTGTTTTTCTCCGCGCGTGCGCTGCGTGCCACCGCTTCGGCGATGACGGCCACACC
>JAHEDC010000666.1 GCA_024641425.1 Verrucomicrobiales bacterium
AGGGCGAGAGCCCTTTCGAGGGCCGCGCGGGCCGTGTCCTTCTGGCCGCGCATGTAGCGGGTCATGCCCAGATGGTATTGGATTTCCGCGTTCTCGGGCGCCGTGTTCGCGGACTCCTCGAGGAGCGAGAGAGCTTCCGCGTATTCCTTTCGCCTGAACTGGATCCAGCCCAGCGTATCGGCGATCGCGGAATCCTCCGGGCGCATTTCACGGGCCTTTTTGGCCAACTCGAAGGCCCGGTCAAGATCCTTTCCTGGTCCGGAGTAAATGTAGGCGAGATTGTTCAGGGCCGAGATAAAATCCGGCTGATCCTCGAGGATTCGCTCGTAGGCGGTGGTCGCTTTTTCGACTTCCCCCTCCCGCTCGTAGAGCATGGCGAGGATGAGCCGCTGCGAGACGCCTTTCGGATTCCTCTCCAAGTAACTTTCGATGCGGGCAATCACTTCCTCAACCCGCCCCTCGGCCAGGTAGCGGTTCAGGAGCAAGTCATAGACGGTCAGCGAATCCGGGTTAATCTCGAGTGCCTTGAGAAGCGCTTTTTCGGCTTCCTCCCATTTCTCTTCCGCCGAGTAGATCTTGCCGTGAAAATAGAAGGGGGCCCAGTCCCCCGGGTTCAACGCCTCCTGCGCGGTCGCCCTCTTGTGGGCGGAATCGAAGTCCTTCCGAACCAGATCGTTGTCGATCAGTTGGAAGGTAATGGCCATGTCCTTGGGAGAAAGCGATTGGGCTTTTTCGAAGCTCGCGCGGGCTCCTTCGAGGTCCCCGTTCTGCTGGAGCATGATGCCGAGAAGGAAATGAGCCCCGACGCGCTCGGGGTGCCTCTCAATCTGTGCCCGGAACACGTCGGCGGCATCGTCGTTCCGCCCTTCCATCTGGTAGGCGCGGGCAAGAAGCAATTCCGCTTGCTCAAGATCCGGACGCAATTTCAGGAGCTTTTCAAGGGCATTCGCAGCGGCGATGGAAGCCCCGCTGCGAAGATTCAACTGGGCCTGGAGCAGATTCGCCTCGATATGGTCCGGAACCAGTTTCAAGATCTCGTCCAAGGTCGCGCCCGTCCGCACGGCATCCCCGGCTTTGAGGTGGGCCTGGGCGAGAATCATCAGGATACGGACATTGTTCGGATAAAGGCGATCCAACTCCTCCAGGGCCGCGACCGCCTCTTTCGTCTTTTCGTCCGCCAGCAAGGCGCCGGCTTCCAGAATGCGGGCTTCGGGGTTCATCGAATCGCGCCCGAGAACCTCCTTCAGAAACCCCGTCGCCGCCTTCGAATCGCCCTTCTGCAGCGCCCATTCCGCGAGGAGGTTCCACGCGGGCAGATACGAGCGCGATGTCTCCGTGATCTCCCGCACCAGTTTCTCGGCCTCCTCCGCCTTCCCCTCCTCCTGAGCCAACACCCTGGCGTAGCGAAGCCGAGCGGACGAACGCGCGGGCGAGAATCCGGAGGCCTTCGCGAGCGCCGCGAGGAGGCTCTCCCTTTCGTTTGTTGCCTCGAAGTAAGTCGCCAAGGCAAGTTGGACGGCGGCAGATTCGGGATCAAGGGCCTGCGCCTTGTCAACGGAGGCTTTCGCCGCCTCAATCCCCCCCCCTTGCCGGCTGCCCAGAATGGCGGAGGCCAAATGGTAGTAGGCATTGGTGTTCGAATCCAGTGCCTTGAGCCGGGAGGAGACCTCCGCGAGTTGTTCCTCGGTGACACTCAGGTTCGCGAGAAGCAGCAGCGTCTCACCGTCATTGGGATCGCTGTCGAGGATCGCCATCGCCTTTTCCCTTGCAGAGCCGAACTGGTTCGCCGCGAAAAGCGCCTTGGCCAGTTCGCGCAGCACCTCGAGATCCGAAGGAGCGTCCTCGTTCGCCTTCGTCAGGAACATGCCGGCCTGAATCGGGGAGCCCATTTCCGCATAGGTCAACCCCAATTGCCGGATGGCCCGCGCGTTTCCCGCGTCCTCGCGAAGTGCCTTGAGGTATTCGATCCGGGCCTCGTCGAAAGCCTCAGCTTCAAAATACTCGTCCGCCCGGGCAAGAATCCGGTCGGGGTTCGAGCCTCTCGCGCGGAGGATGAGGACGGCTCCGAGGGCCAATGCCGCGCAGACCACCGAGATGATAAAGGACTTTTTCTTCCACATAAATGAGATGCAATGCTATACCAATGGAACCAGCCGGATGCCTCGTTCCCCGCGTAGTCTAGATTCCCGTGAAAGCGGGCGCAAAGGCTTTCTTCCTCTGGCAACCGTTCGAAGGGCCCGCCCTGCGAGCCCCGGAAGCGCGACATTTCGCGGGAAATACGCCGAATCGGCGTTACATTCCCCTCGCGGGAATTCCTCGAATCCGGAATCGCGGACATTCCCGTAGCCCGGTCGCTTTCTCCGGCGACCAGGAAGGAAACACCTAACAAACACATATCCGACACTACTCAAGGAGAAGGCAAAAGGGCCACGGACTACCGCTGCGCCCGCGTCTTCTTTTCGGCCTCTCGACGCCATGGCAAAGCTGACGATTCAACCCTCCGACGGAGCCCCCATCACTTTCGAACTGGATGAGGATGTCGTCACCCTCGGGCGCAATCCCGACAACGGGATTGTCATCGCGAGCACCTATATTTCCGGATTTCACGCCCGGTTCCAGCGCGTGAACGGAAACGGGGCCTACGAGATCGCGGATTTGGGTTCCCACAACGGCACGAGGATCAACGGAAGCCGTGTCGAGACGAAAGAAAGGCTTCGTGACGGGGACACGATCCAGTTCGGTCCCCTGGTCGCCCGCTTCGAGGAGAGCCAAGGAAGACGGGCTCCGGAATCGCCGTCCGACGCTCCGGCGAGCGCGCCCGGCCCCCGGGAGGCTTCGATGCTCGCGGCGCAGCGCGATGAGCT
>JAHEDC010000667.1 GCA_024641425.1 Verrucomicrobiales bacterium
TCCATCGGGGAAGTAGTCGGCGATGAGGCGGTCGATACCTTCGCGGGCGAGGATACTGTTCGCGTAGATGCTGCGGGCCTTGAGATACCAGGCGAGGCTGGAGCCGACCTGGTCATCGGCTTCGAGCCGCGAGGCCCGCTTGAGGACGCTGACGAATTCGGCAACTTCGGTGTTCAACTCGCGGGCCGTCTGGTTGAGGACGGGATCCTGGGGGAATTGCTTGAGGATCTCCTGCGCGCTCTCCCAGGCGCCCCACTTGTTGCCGCCTTCGGCGAGGGCGAGGGCCTTGGCGAGGGCCATCTCGATGGCCTTCATGTCGTCCCGCACCTTCTCCAGTTGTTCCTGCCGCTTGGGATCGCCCACCGAGGCCGCGATGAAGCGGCCCTGGTCGGCGGCGATCTGCCGGTAATCCTTCTGGGCGAGCAGACGGTCGAAGTCGTTCAGGGCCTGGATCTTGGTGTCCGTGATGGTGTTGACGGTCTCCCCGAGTGTTTTGATATTCGGATTCTGCGGCCAAGCCTCGATGGCGACCTGCATTTCCTTCGAGTAAGTGTCCATGTCCTGCGACTGGGCGGCGAGCTTGGCCTTGGCGATATGGGCATCGCTGAGGGAGGTGTGAAATTCGATAGCCGCGCGCGCCTTGGAGTAGTCAAAGTCCTTGGCTTCCTCCCGCATGCGGTCGACGAGTTCGCGCCCGAGGCCGTAGTCCCGGACTTCCATGGCAGACTTGAGCTGGTAGGCATCGCGAACAAAACTGAGAACCTGCCGCTTTTTATCGCGCTCGAGGGTACGGATGCGCGGGAGGTACTCGCCAATGAAGAAGGCCTCCGAAAGGCGCTTGGAGGCACTTTCGAGTTCGGACTTGTCGAGGAGGAATTCGAAGGCCTGAACTCCTTCGTCGACATCGCGCATGGCTTCGTTGGCGACGGACTCAAGCATCGAAAGCGTGGGATTCGTCCCGAGCCCCTCGCCGAACATGCGGCTGACATCGGAGCCTTCTTTGAGGTTGATCGTGTTCTCTCCGTCGGCGAAAATCCGGCGGTAGAGCCGGGCCCCGATGACGACATGCTCGAAGCGACGCTGCATGAGGAACTGGAGGATCAGTCCCTGGAACTCGATTTTCGCCTGGGTCGTCGAGATGCCCATCTTGGCCGCATTCGCCTTTTTCAGGGCTTCGATCTCGATGAGACGGAGGGCATATCCTGTCGTGCGTCCGGCCGAGGTGACGTCGCCCGAGTTCGTTGTCTGGGTGTTCTTGCCTGTCTTGGTGGTCGTGGAGGTCTTGCCATTGGAGAGGGCGGAACCTTGCGAGGATTGCTCCACGTTCCAATGGAGGCGTTCCGCCTCTTTCTTGAGGGCGCCGTTCATCGCATCGAGTCGCGAGACGTTCTTCTGGGAAAGGTAGGCTCCGTAGACGGCCTGGGAAATCGCGTCACAGAGGTGGGCATCGATGGGGTGCTCGGAAGCCTGGGGTAGGAGGGCTACGGCCCCCTGGAGATCCGGCGTGCCGCCGTGGTTGGGCGAGAGCTTGTCGAGAATGGATGCAAGGACATCGCGGTAGGCTTGGTCGGCCTCGTCGGAGGCTTCCGGCGCGTTGAGGTATTTTTCGAAGCGGGCCCGAACCACCCGATTGTCGGTAATGTTCCAGCTTTGTCCGTCGAACTTGAGCATTTCCGACTCGGGATCGAACATCGGAACGTCATTGCCGAGGAATGGCTTGTCACCCTTGTCGTCCCGCTGGTTGATGACGGTCGTATTGTCCGTGCCGCCTGCGGCCTGCGGTTCAAGCACTTGGGCGCCGAGGCGCGGGACGGAGGCCAGGAGGAATAGCGCGAGAAGATCGGGGGCTTTCATGGTTCGGGAAATGCGGGCGATACGGGCGGCGGGCTCAGGATTTCGAAAGCGCTCTTGCGATGAGTCTTCCCTTCGCTCCCACTTCGACCTTGAGGGTGAACTGGTCGCCGCGACTGACGTTCTCACCGTTGAATTCGGATGGAATGAGGACGGGAATCAGTTCGGCACCGCTGTCTCCCTCCACACTGACGACGACCAACTGTCCCTTGTCGGGCGTCCAATGTGGCTTCTCCTCGATCTTCCCGGTGACGCTGTAAACGTTGCCGCTGAGGCTATTCGCGTTCTCCATATAGTCGCGGACATTGAGGGGCGTGGTGCCGGCCATGGGATCCTTTCCCCTGTGCAGGGCAAAGTAACCGAAGCCGCCGACGGCCAGGACGGCGGCGATAATACCGACGAGGACGCCGGTATCGATTCCTTTTCTCGCTCTGCGGGCCATGATGCGGTGGGTTTGAGACCTTGGGCGTTCCGCAGGAGTGCGGGTGCCAGAGGATTTGTGAACATAAAAGGAACGAGGGCGGCTGACAAGCCGTATTCCGGGAAGGAGATTACGTAATTCACGTAAATATCCGGCGCCGCCGACCTTGAGATTCCAGATCTAATCCCATTGGTGTTTCCGGCATCCGATATAGGCGATGACGATTCCGAATGTGATATGGGCGCCGAGGACGAAAACACAGGTGGAAAGGGCGGAGGTCGTGCCGGCAACGCGCTCGATGGCCTGCTGGTAGTCGGTGGCGACCATGGTATTCAGACTTCCCGACCAGGCCCAATAGGCGGAAATGAAGGGACGTGTGAAAGGCTCGATGAGGTCGGGAAGGGCGAGAATGGCGCCGGAGAGGGGAAGTTGGAAGCCGACAAGGTAGACACTCAGGAGCGAGGACTGTTCCGGGGAGCGCATGAGGGACGAGATTCCGAGGCAGATCGCGCTCATCGCTCCGTTCACAAGGACGAGGAGGACGATGCGGTTGACAATGTCGCCGGGATGGGAAGGA
>JAHEDC010000194.1 GCA_024641425.1 Verrucomicrobiales bacterium
CCGGTCTTCTCCGGCACCGTCACCGGCCCCCCGAACGCGACCGTCATCCTCGAAGGCTCCACCGATCTCGGGGCGGTCGACACGTGGATGGAAATCACCCGCGTCACCCTCGACGGGGCGGGACTCGGACTGATTTCCAATGCCATGCCGAGCGGCACGACCGGCCTTCCACGCTACTTCGTCCGCCTCCGCTTCGCTCCTTAGGAAACTACTCCGCCAGCCACTCCGCCATGCCCTTCTCGGGCGCAACACCCTCGCCCGCGACCCAAAGCGTCGATGCGTCCTTTTCTCCCAGCGCGAGCATTCCGGGCAGATCGCCGTAACGCGCAGCTCCGGGGAGGAAACTCGGATCGCGGTAGTCGGCGATATTGAGGAAGCGGAAACCCTTCGTGTCCAAGGCGACCTTGTGCAACGCGTCGCCGCAGAGCACCCGTGCGGCGGCGACGACCGGAGCGGTGCCCGGCGCGCCGGCAAGATCAATCGACTTCGCGGCATGGTCGTCGTGGCGGATCAGTTGCACCAAGGTCAGGACATCGTGGACGCGGCGGGCGGGGAGGGCGCGGTTGTAGCCGAAGGTGTAGCACGGGGCCTCGCGGGGATTCGCGACGACGGGCACCTTCCCCAGGGCCTTGCCTTCGGCGAGGAATTCGCCCTGATAAAGAAGATCGGCTCCGGTCACCGCCACGCCGGCCTTCAGCAAGCTCGCGATCTCCGACGTCGGGGTGACGCCATCCTCGGCGAAGAGTCCCGCCTTCCCCGTCGGCGTGAGCCAGAGGACGACGTGCCCCTTCCACTCCGTGGGATAAAGAAACGTCGTGGGGATTTCCTCGCCGTAGGTCGTGTTCCGCACCAGCCCGACCATCTCCAGGTAGCCGTCTCGCTCTTGCTTGCCGCCGGTCATTTCAAAGGCGATCTCGCCCGCCGAGTCCAGATCCCGCCCGATGATCGTACGGATCCCGGCCCGGGCGAGGGCGGGATCAGCGGCGACCTGGGCCGCGATGTCATCGCGGAGATCGCTGAGCAGTTTGCGCTCGAAATCCGGACCGCCCGCGGGCTTCGGATGCGCGTCGTCCCACACCGTGATCTGCTCGCGGGGGAGGAACGGCCATTCCTTCTCCTCCAGCGCCGCCGCCTCGCAGCCGAGTCCAAGATACTTGTTGAACCAGGCATACATCGCGGCGCGACTCACCGCGTTGTAGTTGTGCCCGAACTCGGTGCGCGCCGTCAGATGAACATGCTCGGGAGCCCCTAACAGGGCGTAAAGTTGCCGCAGTTCCGGAAAACCCTTCGTCTCCATTTCCTTCGTCCAGTCGTCGGCCGCCGTCATACCCTGCGGCTTCGGCGCGAAAAGACCCGCGATCTCGATGTTCCCCGTCCCGACGCGCAGCAGCGACGCGTTCTCGCAGGTGCAGCCGCCCTGCATCGCCGTGCTCACCATCACGGCAGGGAAGGCAGCCGCCACGCGAGGATCGACGGCGGCGAGGAGGAACGTCTGCGTGCCCCCGCCGCTCGCGCCGGTGACGGCCAACCGCGCGGGATCGACCTCGGGCAGGGATTCGAGGAAGTCGAGGGCGCGGATCGAGTTCCAGGTCTGGAGCCCCATCACGCTCATCATCCACGACTCGGCCTGCGGGCTGAAGAGGCCCCAGTTCTCCGCCCCGATCATCTCCGGACGTTGCTTCCCGAACTTGTGGACGAGGTCGAAGGAAAGCTGCTCGCTGTCCGCGTAGCCGATCATGTCGTAGTTGAGAACCGTGCAACCCATCCGCGCGAGCTGTTTGCTCCGGGCCTGCATCACGTTCCGCGCGTTCTCGCGGAACTTTTCCGCCCCCGCCTTGATCTCGCCCTCCGCGCCCCCCGCGCTATCGCCGAAACGTCCGTCCGGGAAATGCCCGTGCGGACACAGGACGCCGGGCGTTTTCCCGGACGCGTCTTTCGGACGATAGAGGTTTCCGGTGACGAAGAAACCCGGCAGGCTCTCGAAGGACACCTTTTCCACCGTGATGTCGCCGAGATCGATCACGCCGTGGATGACGGCATTCAGCGGACCCTTCGTCGGTGCGGGCAAGAGCCCGAGGGCGACGCGCAATTGCATCCGCACCTCCCCGGCGCGCTTCTCCCAGCCGACCTTGTCCGCCGGAACGGCAAAGGGAAAGTAACCGTCCAGATCCTTCGGCGCCGCGAGGCGCCCGTCCTTCGGGAGCTGGCCCTCCGGCAATGCGCGGATGGGCGCGGCGTGGAGGTAGGGAGCAAGGATGAGCGGGACGAAGAAAAAGACGAGCGGGCGCATGGGATCATAGTGATCGAAGCCCCCTCCCGACGTCAACCTCCGAGCTTCCTCGGAAAGGCAACCTTGCGCCTCGGGCGCGGTTTTCCGGGGCGTTCGAAAATCACGCGATCCACCAGATTCTGCTTTCCATCCGGGAATCGAGACCTCAATCTCGGCGCGCCCCGCTACCGAACGACGATTCGAATCGCACGACCGCCAGCCCATGGACCAGCCAGAGAACCCCGAGGCAAGCTGCCCTGCCTGTGGCGGACGCCTCCCCGCGGACACCCCCGACTTCGTATGCCCGGCCTGCCTGCTCATCGCCGGCCTCGAAGCCACCACCCCGATGAAAGGCGAACGTCCTCCCGGAGCGGGCAATCCCCCGGACCCCGCCGGGCTGGATTCCCGGATTCCGAACTGCAGGATCATCGCCCGCCTCGGAATCGGCGGCATGGGCGTCGTTTACAAGGGCTGGCAGCCCTCCCTCGAACGGGAGGTCGCGATCAAATTCCTCCCCAGTGAACTCGCCGCGCGCGATCCCTCTTTCGCCGACCGCTTCCGCCTCGAAGCGTGGTCCTTGGCACGCCTTGCCCATCCAAACATCGTCGCCATCCACGACGCCGGAACGACCGCCGACGGTCACTGCTACTTCGTCATGGAATACGTCGGCGGCCGCTCCCTCCAGCGCCTTCTCCACGAGACCAGACCAGGCCCCGCCGAAGCCCTTGCCATCATGCGGCCGCTCTGCGCCGGCCTTGATTTCGCCCACTCCTGCGGCATCCTTCACCGCGACATCAAGCCCGCCAACATCCTGCTCGATCCTTCCGGGCAAGTGAAGATCGCCGACTTCGGCCTCGCCAAACTCCTCCGGGACGATCATTCCGCGCAGGCCCTGACGCGCACGGGTGTCGCCATGGGAACGCCCCATTATGTCGCCCCCGAACAGGCGGAACCCGGCCACCCCTTGGATGCGCGGGCCGATGTTTTCTCCCTCGGCGTCGTCTTCTACGAAATGCTCGTCGGCCACCGCCCCGGCATCCCGTATGTTTCGCCATCCCAGGCCATCGGCTGCGATCCACGCCTTGACGCCGTGGTCGCCCGCGCCCTCGCGCACGAACCCGAGAACCGCTACGGCTCCGTCGCCGCGCTCGGCGAAGACCTCCACCAAATCGGCACGACCCGGGGCCTCCGCGCGAGGGTCATGGCCTGCGCCGCCGCCGCCACAGTCGCCGGTGTCTCCACTCTCGCCTTTTCTTCCCTCACGGTCGCGGAAAAACTCGAAGGCACGATCCATGACAGTTGGTTCAGGCTCCGACCATCCACTGCCGTCAGTGAACAGATGCGCATCATCGCCATTACCAACGACTGCCTGGCCGAATTCGGGCGCTGGCCATGGCCGCGGGCGCGCCATGCCGAACTACTCGACGCGCTGCACCGGGACGGGGCGCATTCGGTCGCGTTGGACATCCTTTTCGATACCCGAAGCGGCGACGATCCGGCATTGGCGACCGCGACGACCGCCCATGGAGGGGTCATCCACGCCATCACATTTCCCGAGGCAGAGCCCGATCCCGACGGCGGAGGCTGGAAGGCCGAGAAGGCCCTTCGCCCGACTCCCTCCCTCGATGGGGCGGCCGGTTTCGGGCACACGACCGCGGAACCCGACGCGGATGGCACGATTCGAAGAATTCCCCTCTTCATTGCCTATGGGCAAAGGCGGATCCCGAGCCTTGGTCTCGCCCTCGCGATGCATCAGCTCGGAATCACCGGCGAAGAGGTCGAGACCGCCTTCGACCAGGTCACCCTCAAGCCCGCGGACCAGCCTCCGATCACCATTCCCGTCGATGCCAACGGCTGCGTCACCGTCAATTTCCCGAACGACCTGAATGCGTTTCCGGCCGCGCCGTATTCCTCGATTCTCAAATCCGGCCCCGCGTCCTCGCTCGTTGTCACCGGCAAGGCCTGCATCGTCGGTATGTGGGCCGAAGGCCTTGCGGACACCCACCCCACCACTGTCTCGCATCGCACGCCCGGAGTCTTCGCCCATGCCGCCCTCGCCGATAGTATCCTGCGGCGCGACTTCGTCCGCTCCCTCGGGCCGACGTGGGGGGTTGCCTCCGTGATCCTGATTCTGGCCCTTCTTGCCGCCGCCTTTGTTTCCCTCCGCCCCTCTACGACGTGGGCTACCGTGGCTGGACTCGTGCTTCTGATAGCGGGCGGCGGATTCGGGCTCTTCCTGGCCACCGGCATCCTCGTCGGCCAGTGCTTGCCCCTCGTCGCTCTCAGCACCGGCACCGCGCTGCTCCTGATGGTCCGACGATGGTGTTTTCTCGATTACCCGGAGGTCCTCCGCCCCTGACGGACGGAGATGCCCGGGACGTTCGCGACGCAACTGATCCGTCCCGGGCAGTGTTCCATCATTCATGATCATGAAAACCCTCCGCCGCCCCCTTCTCATCGCCTCCGCGATGACCTTGATTGCAAGCACCGCACACGCCCTACCCACCATCGGAGCCGCGGTACCGAAGCGAACCGCTTACGACGCCGACGGCCAGCCCTTCGACTTGGCGGAGCGCCTCAAAGGGCAGTATTCGGTGGTCGTCTTCGGCTGCCTGACGTGACCCCCATTCCTGCGCAATGTTTCCGGTCTGGAAACGATCCAACGCGACTACGCGCCGAAGGGCGTCCAGTTCTTCTACATCTACAAGGCGCTCGCCCATCCGGAGACGAACGGCTACGTGCAGCCGCTGACGCTCGACGAACGCCTGCTCCATCTTCGCGAGGCGCAGCGGAAACTCGATACCCGCTGGACATGGATTTGCGACGGGATGGACAACGCCCTGAAACACGCCTTCGGCGACCGTCCCAACGGCGAGTATATCATTGATCCGGAAGGAATATTCGTGCGGAGCCGCGAGTGGAGTTCGGAGGAGAAACTGCGCGAGGACCTGGTCGCACTTGTCGGCCCCGTGGAAAAGGTGACCACCATCACCGATCTCGGACGCGGCGAAACAATAGTCGCCGCCAAACCGGCGGTGGCCCAGGGTCTTGTCCCGCGCGTCCCCCTTCCCGAGGGGGCGCAGGCCGTCCGCGTCATGGCGGAGGAAAGCGACCATCCCTACTACGTGAAGCTGCGCGCGGAAGCCACGCCAGGGCTCCTGCGTTCGGGCAGCGGCACCCTCCATCTCGGGTTCCACCTCGATCCGATCCATCACGTCCATTGGAACAATCTCGCCAAGCCACTCGCGTTCACCTTCGCCGACAGCGAATCGAAGATCGAGCCCTCAAATGGCGTGGCTCCGAGAATCGAGGCCGAAGCGGATGCCGATCCCCGCGAATTCCTTGTCGAGATCACCGCCGCGAAGCCGGGCGACACGGTGCGACTGACAGTCAACTACTTCGCCTGTAGCGATACCGAGGGCTGGTGCAAGGCGGTAACCCAGGAATTCCGCATCACCCTTACCCCCGACCGCGATGCCGGAAAAGTGCGCGCCGTAAACACGCGCGGCGGCCCGTTGCGCCCCGGGAATGGGCGGGGCCCACAAGGCAACGCTGCCCGTCCCAACCCGACCGAGATGCTCGAGCGGGCCGACCGCGATGGCGACGGAAGGATCAGCCGCGCCGAGGCTCCGGAACGCATGGCCGGGCGATTTATCGCCATGGACGCGGACAAGGACGGCTTCCTTGATTCTAAGGAAATAGCGGCCTACCTGGCGAGAATGCGGGGAGGACGCTAGACGGCGGCGGCTTCACGAAGCGGAGGACTTCCTACGGGCCCCCTCCTCCGGCTTCCATCGGATTCCTTCCCCGCTTCGCCCTACGCTCCCGCTCCAGAATGCGAATCGGCTGCGTAACACGCTTCGACGAGTTTCACGTTCCTGAGATACGCGCGCCCCTCGCTTTCGGCGGGCTCGCCCGAGCGGAGGCAAGTCGCAAGGTGTTCCTGGGTGGCACGGACGCTGTCGCCCTTGTAGCCGTTGGTCGGGGGATCGAAGGGGAGAGGTTTTCCGTCGAGGAAAAGGGATCCGTCGGGGGCGATGCGCAGGGTGGCCCTACTCCCTTCGAGGAGCATGCTTCCCATGGCGATGGGCGCGAGCTTCGGGCCGCTCTGACGGTCCCCGTGGATGTGGGCGGTGGCGCCGCCGGGAAAAGCGAGATCGATTTCGGCCCAGTCCTCGCCGTTCAGGACAGGATTGACGCGGCGGGTCTCGCAGCGGGTGACTTCCGGTTCGGCTCCGGTGAGGTAACGGTAGGTATCGAGGATGTGGACGAGGCTTTCGTGGATGAGCAGACGGGGCATCTCACGGAAATACGGCTGGGCGGCGAAGGGTTCGGGGCCGTTGCCGTCACTGGTGCGCCAGTCGAAGGAGAGATGGCGTAGATTTCCGAGGGCCCCGCTTTCGAGCAGGCGTTTGGCTTCCCGGTACCAAGGTTGCCATCGCCAGTTTTCGTGGATGAGGAGGCGGACATGCGCACCCTCGCAGATCTCGCAGAGCCTTTCACTCTCCTTCATCGTCGGGGCCATCGGCTTCTGGCAGATGATGTCGATCCCGCGTCCGGCGCACGTTTCGACGAGGCCGAGGTGGGTGTCGGGACGGGTCGCGATGTCAGCGAAGTCCGGATCTTCCGTATCGAGCATTTCGCCGACGTCCTCATAGGCGCGGGCGATACCGAATGCAGCGGCGAAAGCGGCGGCCTTCCCGGAGGCGGGATCACAGACGGCGGTGATTTCGGCGTCGGGGACGCGGTTCCAGCCTTCGGCGTGGAAGCGGGCGAAGAAGCCCGCTCCAATCAGGCAACCGCGAAGAGGCCTGGTGGCGTTCATGCGCGGGCCTCCCCCAGTTTCCGCGAGCCATCGGCAAGGAGCCAACAGACGATGCCGATGATGCTGAGAGCGGACGCGGTGTAGAAAAAGGCGACATTTCCGCGCGAGGATTCCGGGAGATAGGCGAAGGCGAGAGCGGTGATGGCCGAGCCCAGGTTGCCGGCCATGTTCATCGTGCCGCTCACCGCGCCGGCGTTCCGATCCCCGATATCGATGCAGAAGGACCAGGAAGGACTGAGCGTCATGTCCGCCCCGAAGATGGCGACGGTGAGCCAGGCCACGGCACCGAAGGCAGTCGCCTGGTCGATGCTCATGACCATCCCGACGGCAGCGAGGGTGAAACCGATGATGGCAGGCAGTTTACGTGAGAGATGGACGCGACCGCCGCGGTAGAGCCAATCAACGAGTCCGCCCGAGACGACGTTTCCGAGAGCACCTCCGAGGAGGGGGACCATGGCATAGAAGCCGGCGTCGACGGCGGTGAGATCGTACTTCCCCTTCACGTAAGGATAGAGCCAGGAGAGACTGAAGAAGAAGGTGAAGTTGCTCCCGAAATACTGCACCATCATGAGCCACAGATTTCGCGAGCCGAAGAGGACGGCGGCGCGCGGCGTCACCACCGGTGTGGTGTCGCGCACCGAAGGTGCCTGCCGCGTCGCGAGGATATGGTCGAGTTCCGCCTTCGAAACTCCGGAGTGATCGGCGGGCTCGTCCCGGAACCAGCACCACCAAATCGCGGACCAGAGGAAGCCGACCCCCATGAGGATAACGAAAGTCCCCTTCCATCCGGCGGCCGCGATCAGGGAGGCGATGGCGGGCATGGCGAGGGCGGCGCCCACGCGGGAGCCGGAAAAGTTGATCCCCTTGACGAGCCCCCGTTCCTTGATCGGAATCCAGGAGTAGACGACGCGCGCCATCCCGGGAAAGGCACCGGCTTCTCCCGCTCCGAAAAGGAAACGGGTGACGAGGAGGGAGAGGAAGTTGAAGGCAACCGCAGTCAGGCCGGTGAAGATCGACCAGAGGGTCACGACGGCGGTGAGGACGACGCGCCCGCCCAGCCGGTCTGCGAGAGCGCCGCCGGGAGTCTGGAAGAGGGCATAGCCGAAGGCGAAGGCGGCAAGCACCCACGCCCACTGCTGGTTGGAAAGGCCGAGTTCATCCGTGATCGCGTCCTTCGCGGTCGAAATGCAGGTGCGGTCGACGTAAAGGAGCAACGAAAGGAGGAAGGTGCCGCAGACGAGCAGGTGGCGCCGCTGGATCATGGGAAATCGGGGGAAAAGGGGAGGGTTTCGGGACACAATCCCTCGAAGGCGAAGGCGCGGCAGGGACAGCCATCGCCGTTCTCGATACGGAGCGGAGCGGCGATGAGGAAGACCTTGGGCTCCCTGAGGGCGGAGAGGTTGATCAGCCCCTCGACAATGGTAACATCGGCCCCCAGAAGGATCTTGTGGATGCGTGTCACTTCCCCGAGGTCGTTGACGTCGGCGACCGAGGGCGGCTCGACCCCCAACACATTCACTCGATGATCGGCGCACCAGTGGGCGAGGTCGTCGGCGATGCGCGGAAGTCGGTCACGGTAGCGCGCGGGATCGCCGAAGTGGCGCGACCATCCCGTGCGGAGAAGGAGGCATTCGCCGGGAGCGAAATGTTCCGCGACCGCACCGAGGTGGGCGATGGTGATGGACTCTCGGTCGCCGATTCCTTCGAGGTCGACGACCCAGGCCCAGCCCATGCAGCGCGAGAGCGGTTTGGCATCGATGGTGCCCGCGCCCGCATCGAAGTGGGTCTGCGCGTCCATATGGGTCCCGGCGTGGGAATAGAGGTGGAGCGTGCGGGCGTTCCAGCCGTCGCGCGCCACGGTGCGGCTCTGGTCGAGGGAAACCCCCGGCGTGGCGGGGCCGAGGATACGCGTGAGGTCGATGAGGCGAGGCTGCTGCACGGCTCAAAGGGCGGCGAGGATGGCGGCGGTCATTCCGGAAGTCGTGAGCTCTCCCCCGACATCAGGCGTGCGGATCGCCGGATCGGTGAGGGCGCATTCGACGGCGTTCCGGACGCGGGCGGCAGCGGCCCGTGTGCGCGGATCGTCGAGCCATTCGAGCATCATGGCCATGGAAAGAATGGCCGCGACAGGGTTCGCGATGCCTTGGCCCGCGATGTCCGGAGCGGTGCCGTGGCTGGGCTGGAACACGGCGCAGTTTTCCCCGATATCGGCCGACGGCGCCATTCCCATGCCGCCGACGAGACCGGCGGCGAGGTCGCTGAGGATGTCGCCGAACATGTTCTCGGTCACGAGGACATCGAAGCTTCCCGGTCGCTGGACGAGATAGAGGGCGGCGGCATCGACGTAGCAATGCCGGGCCTCGACCTCGGGAAACTCGCGCGCGACCTCGTCGAAGACCGAGCGGAAGTAGACCATTGAGGGCAGGACATTGGCCTTGTCGACGAGGGTGCAGATCCGGCGGCGTTTCATGGCCTCCCGGAAAGCGGCGCGGCAGACCCGTTCGCTGCCCTCGCGGGTGATTCGCATCACGTCGCAGACCTCGCCCTTTTCCGAATCGGAATGGGACAAGCGCGCCGAGAACAGACCTTCGGTGCTCTCGCGGACAATCATCATGTCGATCTCCCCCGCGCGAAGGTTCTTCAACGGGGAATCGCGCTCGTGGAACAGGCGGATCGGGCGGAGGCCGCAGTAGAGTTGAAAGCGGTCGCGCAGGTCGAGTTGCGGCGTCATTTCCTTGCCGTCGGGCCAGCGGACATCGGGCAGTCCCATCGCTCCGAGCAGGACGGCGTCGGCATTTCCGCAGGCCTCGAGAGTCGCGGCCGGAAGCGGGTTTCCGTGCCGCACGAACTCGCCGGCACCGGCGGGGTATTCGGTACAGACGAACGCGACGCCGTTGAGAGAGGCGGCGACGGCGTCGAGCACCCGAAGGGCCTCGCGGGTGACGTCAATGCCGATACCGTCGCCCGGCAGGACGGCGATTTCGAAAGTTTGGACCTTGGAGGAAGAAGCGGTGGTCGTGGTCATGACGGAGCGAGAATGCCGAGGGCGGAGGCAAGGGCGTCGGGGACGCCTACATTCCCCGGAAAGACAATATACGGCAAGCGGGGAAAGCGGGTCTCCCCGCCGGTTTCCCAGACGGGCACGCCGGGAAGGATCTGACCCGCGACAACAGCGCGGCGGACCCCCAGGGCGCGGGTGGCAAGGTCGCTGGAAGTGATGCCCCCTTTCGCGATCAGATAGCGCGGACGAACGGCAAGCTGGCGGACTAACTCGACGAGGGCGGCGGAAACGCGTCTTCCGATAGCGAGGGTGTCCATCCCCCCGCTTCCGGCGACCAGCGGACGGCTGGTGGAAACGATCACGTTTCGGTCATCAGCGAGCGCGGCATTCATCCGTTTGGCGGTCGCATCGACAGGCGTTTCCCCTTCTGCGGCGAGAAGCGTCGGGACGTCGAG
>JAHEDC010000195.1 GCA_024641425.1 Verrucomicrobiales bacterium
TCAGGGCGGCAGTTCCTGGACGCCAGTGAGATGCTCAGCGGTCCTCCTGCGGGGCGCTAGGAACGCGTGGCGGATTTTTCCCGGGAATTTCGGGCGATTTTGCGTTGCCTCCGGGGTCTGGCCTCTGTGTCGGCCTTTCCACTATTCATCCACGAATGATCACAAGCAATCCATGAGAATCGGAATCCTGAACAGCGGGGGCGACTGCCCCGGACTCAACGCCGTCATCCATGGGGTCACGGGGGCGGCCAATCAACTCGGCTGGGAAGTCATCGGCTTCCGCGACGGCTTCGAAGGCCTGCTGCCCCCTGGGGATTTCATGGTGCTCGACCGCAATCGCGTGCAGGGGATCATGAAACTGGGCGGGACCATTCTGGGCACCGTGAACAAGGGGAATTTCGCAGCCAAAAGGGGCGCGGGAGCGGTGGCGGAAGTCGCTCCCGAAACGATCGAGAAGGCAAAGACCACACTGAAACTTCTTGAGATCGGAGCCCTCGTGGTCGTGGGCGGCGACGGATCCCTTACCACCGGCCTCCAGCTTTTCAATGCCGGCATTCCGGTCATTGGCGTGCCGAAGACGATCGACAACGACCTCAAGGCCACCGCCACGACCTTCGGCTTCGATTCGGCCGTAACGTCGGTCGTCGATGCCCTCGACCGGTTGCACACCACGGCGGCGAGCCACAAGCGCGTTTTCGTCCTCGAAACGATGGGGCGCCATGCGGGCTGGATCGCGCTTTACGGCGGTATTGGAGGAGGGGCGAACGTCATTCTCCTTCCCGAGATTCCCTTCGATTTCGAGAAAGTTGCCGCCTCGATCCGCGAGCGCAGCGCCATCGGCCAGCACTCGACGCTGATCGTCGTCGCGGAAGGGGCCTTTCCTGCGGGCGGACTGCCTGAGATCGAGGCGGCGGGCGGAAGCGGCGAAGACCGGCTTGGCGGCATCGGCGACATCGTCATGCGCGAGATTGGAAGACGTACCGGCAAGGAGGTGCGTTGCTGCACCCTGGGCCATCTGCAGCGCGGGGGCTCCCCGACCAGTCTCGACCGCATCCTCGCCACGCGATTTGGAGTGATGGCGGTAAAACTCATTGCCGAGGGCCGATTCGGGCGCATGGTCAGTTACGAGTCCTATCGCGTTGATTCCGTTCCCATCGAGGATGCGGTCAGCGCCTTGAAGACCGTCGATCCTGAAAGCGAGGTCGTCGCGGCCGCCCGTGCCATCGGCGTTTGCTTCGGCGACTGAACATTTTTCCCACTCCCAACCATGCAATCCACCATCGACGAACAAATCCTCACTCTGCTTCAAAGGAACGCGCGGGCCAGCGCGGCGGAACTGGCCGAACTTCTGGGCGCCTCCGAGGCGGACGTGGCCGCTCGCGTGGCCGCCTTCGAGCAGTCGGGCATCATCCTCGGATACCAGGCCGTCGTCGACCCGGAGAAGATCGGTGACGGCGAGCAGGTCACGGCCTTCATCGAGGTTCGCCTTTCCCCCGAACGTGACGGGGGATTCAACCGGCTGGCGGAACGCATTTCCAAGTTCGACCAAGTCGCGAGTTGTTACCTCATGAGTGGCGGCTACGATCTCATGGTTGTCGTGCGGGGCGAGACGCTGCGTTCGGTGGCCCAGTTCATTTCCGAAAAGTTGAGCACGCTGCAAGGCGTTCTTTCGACGGCGACCCACTTCCATTTGAAGACCTACAAGCAAGCCGGCTTCCTCGCCCATTCGGTTACCGAAGGCGAAAGACTCCCTGTCGCTCCCTGACCCCTTCGACGTTCGCGTGCATCGCGGTGAACGCGACCGCGATTGCGATGCGTAATCCACCCCTTGTGTGCATGAATCTGGCTGATCGACTTTCCCATCAGGTGCGCGCCATCCCGCGTTCCGGTATCCGCGATTTTTTCGAACTTGTCATTGGACGCGACGACGTCATTTCCCTTGGCGTAGGCGAACCCGATTTCGCGACCCCGTGGCACATCCGTGAGGCGGCGATCTATTCGCTCGAAAAGGGACGAACAAGCTACACCTCGAACCTCGGGCTGGAAACATTGCGGAAAGGCATTTCCCGCTATGTGCGGCAGCGGTTCCACGTCGATTACGATCCGAAAGGCGAGGTGCTCGTCACGGTGGGCGTTTCGGAAGCCCTCGACATCGCCTTCCGCGCCCTCCTCAATCCCGGCGATGAAGTCCTTTATCACGAGCCTTGCTACGTTTCCTACAATCCGAGTGTGGCCCTTGCCTATGGAAAAGCCATCGCGGTACCCACGCGCGTCGAGGACAAGTTCGCCCTGCGCGTCGAGGCCCTGGAGCAGGCGGTCACGCCGCGCACCCGCGTCCTGATGCTCAATTTCCCGACGAACCCGACCGGAGCCATCCAGCCGACGGACGAGTTGGAGAAGATCGCGCGCTTCGCCCTCAAGCACGATCTGATTGTCATCACGGACGAGATTTATTCCGAACTCGTCTATCTCGAAGGTTACGAGCACGTCTCCATCGCCTCCCTTCCGGGTATGCGCGAGCGCACGCTTCTCCTGCACGGATTCTCGAAAGCGTTCGCCATGACGGGCTTCCGCCTCGGCTATGCCTGTGCGCCCCAGCCCCTTATCGAGGCGATGATGAAGATCCACCAGTATGGGATTCTCTGCGCGCCCATCACCAGTCAGGTTGCCGCCATCGAGGCCCTTGAGAACGGGGCGCCGGCGGTCGAACGCATGCGCCAGTCGTATTCCCAGCGCCGGAATCTACTCCTTAAGGGCTTCGCGGAAATGGGCCTTCCCTGCTTCGAGCCCGGCGGCGCGTTTTACGCGTTTCCCGAGATCCGTTCCCTCGGCATGACAAGCAAGCA
This sequence comes from Verrucomicrobiales bacterium, assembly GCA_024641425.1. GTDB lineage: Bacteria > Verrucomicrobiota > Verrucomicrobiia > Verrucomicrobiales > DEV007 > JAHEDC01. Next base: position 2,847 of record JAHEDC010000195.1, read on the forward strand.
ATTCGCCCTCGGACTCCTGGAGGCGAAATCGGTCGCCGCCGTGCCGGGCGATGCCTTCGGGGCTTGCGGCGAGGGTTTTCTTCGCTGTTGCTACGCTACCGATATCAACCTTCTCCGCACCGCGCTCGAACGCATCGCCGAATACGTGGACGAGATTCGCAAGGCGGGGAGTTGAGGGAAAGGTCAGAACGATGGGCGGAAACATGAGCACACGTGAAGGAAAGTCGGTGGCCCACGTGGCCCCGCTCTTCGTCTTCATGCTCTTCCTTTTGGTCCCGTCCCTCCTGGAGATGACGGGCTTCGTCGTAAAGAACGAGTATTATCCGTGGTACCGTCGCGCGCCGGAGCAGTGGCTCTACCCGCTCCAAACCCTCGTCGGCCTCGTCCTCCTCGCGCGCTTCTGGCGGCACTACGAGTTCGCACCCGTGAACCTCAGGGCGATGGGTATCGGCACCCTCGCCGGGCTGGTCGGAATTGCCTTCTGGATCGTCCCCGGCTACCTTTTCCGCCAGCATGGCATCGGCGAGGGATGGCCGACTTTTCTCGGATTCGCCGATCGCCTTGACGGCTTCGATCCGAGTTTCATCAAGGAAGAGAGCGCGTTCTGGTACCTCGCCGCGATTGGGGCCCGCTTCCTTCGAATGGTCGTTGTGGTGGCCCTTGTGGAGGAGATTTTCTGGCGCGGATTTCTCATGCGATATCTCCTCGATGTGGATGGGAATTTCTGGAAGCAGCCCTTCGGGAAATTCACCGTGCGTTCCTTTCTCATCGTCACCCTGATCGTCACGATAGCACACGCTCCGGTCGATTATGCGGCCGCCTTTCTCTATGGTTCTCTCGCCTACGGGGTCGCCGTCTGGACGAAGAGCCTCTTCGCCTGCGTGTGGATGCATGCGGTGGCGAATCTTACGCTTGGGATCTACACGATGTCCACCGACCAGTGGGGGTACTGGTGACACGGAGCCCGCGTTCCGCCGCAAGCGGTCCTTCCGCGGAGGGGTTTGCGATGGCAACGGTGGGTTCAGATGTGCGGATGGGAATCATGGAGAATCTGGAGCACGGTTTCTTCGAGCACCCGGTAGAGGTCTTCCGATCGGATCGGTTTGGCGAGGTAGTCATCCATGCCGGAGAGAAGGCATTTCTCCCGGTCCCCGGCCATCGCATTGGCCGTCATGGCGATGATGGGAAGATGCCCTCCCGATTTCGCTTCGAGTCTCCGGATCGCGGCGGTGGCTTCGTAACCACTCATCTCCGGCATCTGAACGTCCATCAGGATGGCATCGAAGCGCCCGGTCTCGAAGGCTTTCACGGCCAGGCGGCCGTTTTCGACAACCGTCACGCGATGGCCGCGACTCTTCAGCATCTGGGTTGCGACCAATTGATTGACGCGACCGTCCTCGGCGAGCAGGACATCGAGGACCCGGGCCGGAGTGGCTGGCAGTTCTTTCTTTTCTCCCTGTGTTTTGCCATGAAAGAGGGTTTGAAGAACCGCCGCCAGGAGCTCGGATTCCTTGACTGGTTTGGTGAGGCACCTCGCCGAGGTCAATTCCTTGAGCTTCGACAGGGAGGGGGATTGACTGGCTGACGAAAGGAGGAGGAGCTTGGGAGGCGTCGAGGATTCCCGCTTGAGGATATGGTGTCCCAATTCGATCCCGTCCATTCCGGGCATCATCACGTCGAGAATGGCGAGGGGAATCTTCTTGCCCTTCGCGCGATTGAGTTCAAGCAATTGAAGGGCGGCCGCACCGCTGGAAGCACTCTGCGGCAGCATGCCCCAGGCAGAAAGAAGTTGTTCAAGAATAAGTCGATTGGTGGAGTTATCGTCCACGAGGAGAACGGGAACACCTTCGAGTGCGGCGGGATCCACCCTTGGCGGCGGAGGGGTCTTTGCCTCCGAGAAGAGGACGACGAAGTGAAAAGTCGCTCCCCTGCCGGGCTCGCTCTCAAGCCAGATTCGGCCATCCATCATGCGGGCCAGTTGGGTGGAGATCGCCAGGCCGAGACCGGTCCCGCCGTGGGTTCTTGTGGTCGAGGCGTCGGCTTGGGTAAAGGATTCGAAAATGTGTTCCTGCTTGTCGAGCGGGACGCCGATGCCCGTGTCGCGGACGCTGAAATGAAGGGCGGTTCGCCCCGGAGGCGCCTCTGGCGGGATCTCGGATTCACTCGCCAGATCCACCCGCACGACGACCTCTCCCCTCTCGGTGAACTTGATCGCATTGTTGACGAGGTTGACCAGGATCTGCCGGAGCCGCGCGGAGTCCCCGAGGAGGAAATCGGGAACGCGATCCTCGATGAAGAAGGCAAGCTCGAGCTTCTTCATCGATGCCTGGATCCCGAGGGATTGAAGGGCGTCGCCGATGGCATCGCGAAGTCCGAACTCGTGCGGATCGAGAACAAGTTTGCCGGCCTCGATCTTCGAGAAGTCGAGGATATCGTTGAGGACAAGCAAGAGCGATTGCGCGGAATTCTGAACGAGGCGGGCGGTTTCACGCTGGTGGGACGAGAGGTCCGACTTGAGGAGCAGTTCCGTCATTCCAAGCACGCCGTTCATCGGGGTGCGAATCTCATGGCTCATGTTCGCGAGAAACTCGCTCTTGGCCTTGCTGGCCGCTTCGGCCGCGTTGCGGGCTTCGCGCAGATCCTCTTCGTCCTTCTTCCTTTCCGTGATGTCGAGAACGACTCCCCGGATCATTTCCGGCCTGCCATCCGCAACATAGGTCGCCGCGCCAAGGGCCTCGACCCAGCGAATCGCCCCCCGGGAGGGAATAATACGAAACTGGGTCTGGAATTCGGCATGGCTCGCGACGGATTCCATCACCGCGGCATCCGTGATTCCCCGATCATCCGGATGAAGGGCACTGAGGAATCGACGATAAGTGGGATCCTCGGATGGAGAGAGACCGAAGATCTCCCGGCATCGGGCAGAGCACGTCAGGCGTTCGGATTCGATCTCCCATTGCCACGTTCCCATTCTCGCTCCGGCCAGCGTCAGGCGTAATTCCTCTTCCCGGTTCCTCAACTCGGCGGTCCGGGCCCTCACACGGCTTTCCAGGTTCTCGTTGGCGTCCCTGAGGTTGTGATTCTGGAGTTCGATGGCGCCAAGCATCTCATTGAATGCCTCGGTGAGTTGGCCCAGTTCATCCTTTCCCCGGTGGACTGCCCGGAACGAAAAATCGCGATTCTGGGTGACATGTTTGGCGGCGGAGGCGAGGGCGATGATCGGTTTCGAAATGACTCCTTGGAGCCAGGCCGAGAGAATGTAGGCCGCGAGGAGGGAGGCCATCGCAACCACGACAAGCATTCGCGCGTGGCGCCAGAGTCGTTTTTGGATCTCGCGGGTGTCGGATCGGATATGGATCGTGCCGACCCGATCATCATCGAAGAAAATGGGGCGGGAAAGTTCAATCGATTGGTGCTCGATAAGCGGTGGGCCGAGCTCGGGCGCTCGAAGCGGGAACGATCGAGGGTTTTCGTCGTCGCGTTGGTAGGCGGCGATGAGGTTCCCGGTCTTATCGTAGATCGCGGCGACGGGAATTTCCGCCTCGGTCTTGAGGGCGGTGAGGATCTCCGCGACACCTTCCGGGTCGCTGACCGAGACCGCGAAGTTGCAGTTGATGGCGAGGACGTCGGCGATCGCCGAGAGGGAGAGGCTGCGATTCTCGTAGAATTGGCGGCGTTCCAGAATCGCTGAAGCGAGAGAAGCGACGAGCATGGCCACCCCGGCCGTGAGCACCATGATCAAGGTGAGCTTGCCTCGGATCGGTCTGTCGTGGAAAGACATCATTCGTGGGGCGATTCCGTCTTAGGATTCGGAGACCGGGGTTCCTGAACGCTGAATCTTTGAGGGGAGTTTCAAGCCGTTTTTCTGAATCGCGGAGGCATTGAACTCGTATTTGACGGCTCCTCCCGACAGAATGAAGTTGAGATGCCCCCCCTTGGCGGAAAACGGCGAGAAATCTCCTATGACCAGGGTGGGTTTTCCTCTAAATCTGGCGACGATGTTCAGCGCCTGCCTTTCCTCCGACTTGCTGACGAAGACGATGTGGCACTGGGGAAGGGCCGCCGCGTTTCGGGCCCGAATCACGACCAACGGGCGCTTGCTTCTCCCCACCGTCTCCCCTCGGAAGGCGTTGTTCAGGACTGTTCCGAAAGGGTCATTGCCCAATACGCCCACAACAAGCGGAGCCTGTGCGTCGGCGAACATGGCTTCGGTCCATCCGATGGATTTCGCGAACATAAGGAGGTAGACCGCCTTGATTTCGTACTCGGTGGCGGCCTTGGCCTCCTGGGAGGGCCCGAGGAGACAGAGGGCAAGCAGAGTGGCGAGGAACGCGCCGCGGAAGCGGCGCAATCGCAGCGGGTATGGTCGTGATGTGTTCATTCCTTTCTGACGATGCCCCGCTTTCGCTCCGAAAGGCACCCGTGTTTCCGGCGTCAATACCGAACTCTCAGGCCGGCGATTCCCCCAAAGGTCTCCTGGGGAACAGCCGAAGGCAGGAACCCTGTCAGGGCATTTTGATTATTGGTGACATTCCTGAGGCCGAAGTAGAACTCGTAGTGCTCGCTGGGGGCATAGAGCAGATGAAGGTTCAACTCCCAGGGATTGTGCAGTTCCCCGCCAAGTTGCCCGGGATCGACATTCCGGGGTGTGGAACGCGCTATGATGCTCGGGGTGAGGAAAACATGATCGATAATCTGCCACGTCACTCCGAATCGGAAATTGTGCGCCGATATCCCCTGAAGCCCCGAGAGCATTCCGTCGGTCTCCTGCTCGTACGTCGTGTACGAATAGGAGAACCAACTGCTCAGGGCATTGGTCAGGTCGACTTTCCCGTAGAAATCGAGACCCGCGCTGTGGCTGTTCCCGCTGTTTACGGTCCGCGTGAGCGTCCGCGCCATGGTTCCCTCCAGATCGACGAAGATCAAAGGCTCAACGATGTTCGGGCCGGAACCGACGTCGGAGACGAGGATGAGACTGCTCTGCTCGCCATAATAGAGGCTCAGACCAAGGTCAATCTTCTCGGCATTGTATTGGAAGCTGAGTTCGTGGGACTTCGCGGTCTCGGGCAGGACGTCGGGATTCGACGTGTTCAAGACGTCGCCGCGATCATAAGTGGCGAAAGCGAAATAGGGAGCCGGCGAAATGTAGGCCTCGGAGTATTTGTATTTCGCGGTGATGTGCTCATTCACGTTGTAGATGAGTGCCCCCCTCGGTGTGAACGAGGGCTCGCTGATTCGGGAATCCTTGTCGACTCGACCGCCTATCAAAAGGCGGAGGGCGGGGGTGGCCTGCCAGCCCAGTTCGGCATAAGCGCCATAGCGTTCGAATTCGGACTCCACCACTCTGGGAAATTCCTGTTTCGAGCCCGGATCTCCGGCGGTGCCGAAGTAGGTGAAGTTTCCTCCCTGGCGGATGATCGCCGCATGATCTCCCGGTCGGGCGCCTCCGGGAATGGTTGATTTCGGGAGAATATCATAGGTCGAGAATGTCCCCCCGATCAGGCCGCTCAGTTTTTCGGAGAAGTCAATGCTCAGGGTTTCCTCGATTGAGAAGCTGGTTCCATCGGCATATTTGTAGTCGTTGAGAAAGAGGTGGTTCGCATCCTGGGGGAAAACGTAGCGGCTGACGGGATCAACTTCATAGCGGTTGAGGATGCCGGATGAGGTCAGGGTGACCGCGTCCGATATTTTCCAGACATGCCGGGCTTCGGAGATCCAGGAACGATCCCTCCAAACAGCTTCGGGAACATAAAAGAGAAGGGGCGCCCCGTACCCCTCGGAACTGCTGCGTTCCGACTCCCGGTACCAGGTCTGAAACGAGAAGTCGCCGACGTCGAGCTTTGCGAAACCGTTCAGGCCGTAATCGTTCCGCTCGAAGATGGAGCCCGCTCCCCTGGGTTCCGCGGCCCTTCGGTAGTCCCGGTACCAGCGGGGATACTCACGATCCAGTCGCGTCAGGTCGGAATCATGGTATTGGAGATAGCCGGTGAACGTCATCGGAATGTCCGTATCGAAACTTTTCGCAACCGAGAACCAGCCTTCACGCTCTTCGTGGAATCCACCCTCAATCCCTCCCTGCACGGAGGAGCCGCCCGGCTGCGGTTCGGTCTCGGTCTTCACGTTGATCACCGCGCTCAGGGCATCCTGTCCGTAGAGCGTCGATCCGGGACCGTAGCTGATTTCGATTTGTTCGGCCGTGCGGATGCTGAAGTCGTTCCGGAAGGGAAAATATTCCCCGCCCGGGGGATTAACCCTCATGCCGTTCACCAGCACGACGATCTTGTTGTTGCTGGGAATTCCACGCACGGAAACCTGTGATCCCAGTTCGGTGAAGAAATTGCCCGCGACGTCGAATCCCGGTAAATCCTTCAAGACGTCGATGAGATTCCGGTATCCACGCAGACGAATATCCCGCCGGGTGATGACGATCACGGTTCCCGGGGCGCTGTTCGCCTTCTCCGCCCTCTTCGAGGCAGTGGTTACCGTGGCCACGCGGACCTGTGCCAATTCCGCGAGATCCATATGTTTGAGTTCCTCCAACCCCGGGGCAGGGGACGGATCGGGCTCAAGGGATTCCGCATCAAGCGGTAGGAGAAGTACCTTCGCGGCAATGGCCCCCGTGAGGAATATCGCACGTGGGCCCGTTCGAAGAGATCTATTCCAAACCGAGGGTTCGCTGGCGCTGGATTGGTCACGCATGGCTGGTCGTTCGGAACAATGGCTTGGCCCCTCGGCGCATCATGGTGGTTGCCGGGCGCCATTCGATGGCATCGAACGCATAAAGAATAAGAATAGTTGAGGCAGTGGGTCAATGAAGAAAAGAAAAACTATTGGGGGCCCCGAATTGCCCCCGGCACGCCGGATCCCGGCAGCGGCCACGATTCGAGCTTGGCCCCGTGCGGTCTTTGACAACGGCCCCCGGCCCCCGCATACTGGCATCGCCCTTCCCGAATCAGTCCCCCCATGCCGACGTGGCGGAATGGTAGACGCAGCGGACTTAAAATCCGCTGGGGGAAACCCCGTGCGGGTTCGAGTCCCGCCGTCGGCACACTTAGTAATGAATAGGTTATGAAAAGAGACGTAGCACTCGAATGAATTGAAGGGTGCCAATAGTGTGCCACTTTTTTAGACGGCTGCGGACGCCTTAATCCGCTTTAACAGGGGCGTAACCTGATGCTTGGCATACGGTCGGGTAGATTCTGGTCGAGCAACCCGAGGCCCAAAAGCCTACCAGCAGCAAAACCTTCCCTCACACATGGCCAACTTGACTACCATCTCGGAATCTGAGTATCCTTGGGAAAAGGAGGCTCTCGCATTTGTTCGGGATGGTCTGACGGCGTCCTCGCCCATCCAGGCGTGGTCGAACTTCGAGTTCATGGCGGAGGGTGGCGCTGTCTATGAGGTAGACCTTCTGGTGGTCGGACCTTGGGGAGCGTTCTTGATCGAGATCAAGAGCCTGCCCGGGGTGGTTTCCGGCCATTCGGGGAGCTGGGTCTGGCGGGACGGGCATGGGAGATTCGCGAGATCGGTTTTTCGATCCGTAGGATCTTTGTCGTCCCCAGTGCCGCCCAAGGTCGGGCGCGGTGGTATGGACAGGGGAGGGGCTTGTCACTTGAACTGGCCCATGCAGTGCGTGACGTACTGCTCTCTGACGGGCAAGAAGCGGAGTGGTCGAAGCACTGTCGGGAGCGGATGGAAGGAC
>JAHEDC010000668.1 GCA_024641425.1 Verrucomicrobiales bacterium
GAGGTTGTCGCGGACGATGCCGTTGCGGGCGTAATCGAGGGAATCATCGACATCGGTCTCGAAGCCGATGATGTCGATGCCGATATTGTCGTTGTCGTGGACGCTGTTCCCGCTGACTTCCCAGCCATCGACGTTGCCGTTGATGACGACGGCCTCGCTGTACCCAAGTTTGAGATTGAAGACCTCGTTGTTGCGAATGACGATGTTGGAGAGGGCGGAGGTTGTTTCTCCGCGGGCGATGATGCCGTGGGCGTTGCCGTTGCTCCCGTGCGTGTTCCGGATGGTGTGGACGCGGCAGTTCTCGATGGTGATGTTCGTGGGCGCGGTGCCGGCGGTGAAGGGATCGCCGAGGATAAGGACGCCAATGGGAACATTGTTGGTGTTGGACGTGACGAGGTTCCGGATCTCGAAGCCGTCGATGACGAGATGGCTCTTGTTCCGGATATCGACCATCCCGGCATCGAAGCTGAACGAAAGTCCGGTGCCGTCGAGGATCGGATTCTCCCCGGCGTAGGCTCGGAAGGCGATGGGACTCGCGGCGGTGCCCGAGCGGGGCGCGATGAGGCGTTCGTTGTAGGTGCCGGCTCGGAAGAAGACCGTATCGCCCGCGACGGCGGTGGCGGTCGCCTTGGCGACAGTGCGCCAGGGGTTGGCGAGGGTGCCGGCGTTTCCGTCGTTTCCGGTGGGCGAGACGTAGCGGTCGGCAGCAGACAGGCTCGCTCCGGAGAGGAAGGAAACGGCCAGAATGAAAAGGGGACTCCTCATTCTTGGAGCCAGACGGCGGCTTGTTTCGCGAAGTAGGTGAGGATGATCTGCGCGCCCGCCCGACGGATGCCGGTCAGGCTTTCGAGGACGATCTTCTTCTCGTCGATCCACCCGGCGGCGGCCCCCGACTTGATCATGAGGTACTCGCCGCTGACCTGGTAGGCGGCGATGGGGAGATCGCAGGTCGTCGCGAGCCGGTGAATGATGTCGAGATACGGGCCGGCCGGTTTCACCATGAGCATGTCCGCGCCTTCCTCGATGTCGTGCCGGGCCTCGCGCAGGGCTTCGGTGCCGTTGGCCGGATTCATCTGGTAGGTCTTCTTGTCGCCGGACTTCGGGGCGGAATCGAGCGCGCCGCGGAAGGGGCCGTAGTAGGCGGAGGCGTATTTCGCGCAGTAGGAAAGAATCGACACCTCCTCCAGCCCGCGCACGTCGAGGGCGCGGCGGATGGCCCCGATGCGACCGTCCATCATGTCGCTCGGAGAGACGATGTCCGCGCCCGCCTTGGCGTGGCAGACCGCCTGCTGGCAGAGGATGGAAACCGTGAGGTCGTTCAGGATGCGTCCGTCCTCGCCGACCACGCCGTCGTGGCCGTCGCTGTTGTAGGGATCGAGCGCGATGTCGGTGACGACGGCGAGATCCGGATGCGCGGCCTTGAGGGCGCGGATCGCCTGCGGGATGAGGCCGTCCGGGTTGGAGCATTCCTCGGCGCGCGGGGTTTTCAGTTCCGGCGCGATGGCGGGGAAGAGGACGATGGCGTTGATCCCGAGGGCGTGGGCCTCGCCGGCCTCGCGGACAAGTCCGTCCAGGCTCCAGCGGGTGCAGCCGGGCATCGAGGCGATCGGCTCGTCCTCGCCGCCCGCGTGGAGGAAGAGGGGATAGATGAAATTCTCCGCCGAGAGCCGTGTTTCCTGGCAGAGGCCGCGGAGGGCGGCGTTCTTGCGATTGCGGCGCGGGCGCGAGGGGAGGGAAAGGGGTTCGCTCATCGGGAGGGAATTTGAAAAATGCTAGATCCCCGCCTTCTGGAGGTGATCCCAGAGGTCGCGGAGATACTGGTAGCTGAAAAGGCCGGTATTATGGCCGTCGGAGAAGCGGAACTGGATGGCGTAGCCGCCGACCGTTTCCCAGCCCGTCACGCGCACGCCGGGGAAGTGCTTCTGGTCGGAACCGCCGATCTGCTTGCCGAGCAAATCGCGCTCGCCTTGGTTCTCCGCGCTTGGCGAGGCGGCGCGGAGGATTTCCATGGGAAAATACGTTTCCGTCCGGTCGTCCCAGAGGATGGCGATCTCGTCGCCGATGGGTTGGATGGTGAGTGGAGCCTGCATGGCCGTGAATTTCGGTCACAAGGGGCCATTTCGCAAGCCGGGCCGGGAATGGGGGTTGCCAAGGTTCGCCCGGAGGGGCTAGGTTTCGGCGAATTCCGACCGCGATGCCCGAAACCCACCATCACAACCACCCGACCGCCGACGTGGAGACCAAGGTCGCGTGGGCGGTGGCCCGCTGCCGCGAGAACGGGCTGCGCCGAACGAAGGCGATGGAGGAACTGCTGCGCACCCTGGCGGTCGAGAATCGCCCCATGCGCCTCGCGGAACTCGCGGAATCCGAAGCGCTGGCGACGCAATGCGACCCGGCCACCGTCTACCGGCTTCTCCTTCGGCTCGAGGCGCAGGGCGTCATCCGGCGGCTCGGACTGCACGAGCGCTCCGCCTTCTTCATCTTCCTCTACCCCGGCGAGCACCACGACTTCCTCATCTGCACCGACTGCGGGAAGATCGAGGAAATCGGCATGGCCTGCCCCGTCGAGGCCCTCGAGAACGAGGTCGGTCGGAAATTCGGCTACCAGCGGATCTATCACGAACTGGAGTTTTTCGGGCTGTGTCCGGCTTGTGTGGGGTGAAGGCGGGTGCGGGGCGCTACGGTTCCGTTCGGGCGGGGGTGTCGGGGGCTGGGGATACGGCCTGCAGCTTACCCGGTTCGGCCCGTCGGCGTAGTTTGACGGTTACGATATCACTCCCGAGATTGCCGCCCGCGTAAGCTCTCATCCTTGTGTTCATCGGTGCCTCGACCATCTCCGTTTC
>JAHEDC010000669.1 GCA_024641425.1 Verrucomicrobiales bacterium
CCATGACGCACTCCGCAAGCACCGAATCCGATACCTTGGGCTTCGAAACCCGCTCGATCCACGTGGGAACCGACTTCCGCGAGCAGACGGGATCGGTGATTCCGCCGCTGTTTCTGACCTCCACCTTCGAGACCGGCAATCCGCTCGGTTTCGATTACACCCGCTCGGGCAACCCGAATTTCCGGAACCTGCAGTCGACACTGGCCAGTCTGGAGGGGGCCGCGCATGCCACCGTCTTCGCGAGCGGTGTCTCGGCGATCACGGCGGTGGTTTCGACCCTGAAGGCGGGCGATCTGGTCATCGCGGAGGAAAACATCTACGGCTGCACCTTCCGCCTCTTCGACAAGGTTTTCGCGAAATTCGGCGTCTCGATCGAGTATTATGACTTCACAGAGCCGGGAAATTGGCGGCACATCACCGAGAAGAAGCCCGCGCTGGTGTGGATGGAGTCGCCGACGAACCCGCTGTTGAAAGTCATCGATATTGCCGCCGTGGCCGAGGTCACCCGGTCGGCGGGAAGCACACTTGTCGTCGACAACACTTTCGCCTCCAGTTATCTCCAGCGTCCCCTCGAACTGGGGGCCGATCTCTCCCTGCTGAGCACAACGAAGTATAGCAATGGCCATTCGGATTGCCTTGGAGGTGTGGTCTGTTCGAATGCGCGGGAATGGCAGGACAAGATGCTTTTCGCCCAAAAGGCGCTCGGTCTCCAACCGTCACCCTTTGACTGTTGGCTTATCGCACGGGGCTTGAAGACGCAGTCGCTGCGGATGGAGCGCCACTGTGAGAACGCACTTGCCTTCGCCCGGTTCCTCGAGGCCGAGGCGGAGGCGCGCTTTGTCCGCTATCCCCATCTTGAGTCGCATCCGCAGCACTCCGTGGCCATACGGCAAATGAAGGGCGGCTCCGGAATCGTGACCGCCGATCTGGGGTTGAGCCTGGAAGCGACGCTGCGCTTCCTCCGCTTCCTCCGCTTTTTCACCCAGGCCGAGAGCCTTGGGGGGATCGAGTCGCTGGTCTGCCATCCCGCTTCGATGACCCACGCCTCGGTGCCGAAGGAGATCCGCGAGGGCGTGGGGATCGTCGACTCCCTCGTTCGCTTCTCGGTGGGAATCGAAACCGTCGACGACCTTATCGCCGATGTGCGGCAGGCCCTCGCGATGGCGAGGGAAGAAGGGGTCTGAACCGATGCGCGACGATCTGATCCATCCGCCCTGGCGCGCCGAGGATCTCGGCCTTGCCATTCCCGACTCGCCGCATGCGGTATCGGTCGCGCTGCCCTTGTGGGAGCACGTGATCGGCTATGAGGAAAACGATCCCGCCGTCCTGTCCGCCATGCGTACGGGCTACCCGCGCTTCTTCATGCCCCGGGTTGTTCTTGCCCTCTGTGGGGAGATTGAGAGACGTTCTGCGCGGGAAGGCGAGCGGTGTCTCGTTTTTCCGAGCCGAACGGCTGCCGAGCGCTGCCGGGACTTCATCGTCCAGCGTCACGATGGTTGGGAAGTGCGGGTCGCCGACTCCGGATTCGCGGGGATTACCGCCGTCTATTTCGCCCCCCCGCTTTGGGACACGGCGCGCCGCTACTGGCGATTCTGCGGGGAAATCGTGAGCACCCGGCAGGCCGAGGCCGCCCTCGCGGGACGGGAGAGTAACGCGGCCGTGGGGGACGCGGCAAGCAAGGAGGTACGCGGGAGACTCGCGAAGATCTCCGGTGCGGATGCCGATGATGTCTACCTGTTCCCAAGCGGGATGGCCGCTGTCTGGGCCGTGCACCGCATGGTGCGTGCGGTCGCACCCGGTCTTAGAACCGTGCAGTTCGACTTTCCCTATGTCGATGTCCTGAAGCTCCAGGAGGAGTTCGGCGACGGTGTCCGCTTTCATCCGGTCGGGGATGTCGACGCGGAAGCCGCTCTTGCGTTAATGATGGCCGATGAGCGCTTCGCGGGCATCTTCTGCGAGATGCCGAGCAACCCGCTCCTGCGGTGCGTGGATCTGTCGGTTCTCCAGGCGCTTTGCCGTGCCAATGGCGCCGCGCTGGTGGTCGATGATACCGTCGGAACGAACGGGAATGTGGACGCGGCGCGATGCGCCGACGTGGTGACGACGAGCTTGACCAAAACCTTCTCCGGCGTCGGGGATGTCATGGCGGGCGCGGTCACCCTGGTTTTCTCGTCGCCCCATTACGACGCCTTCAAGGCCTATTTGGAAGCCTTCGCCGATGGAGGGCTCTGGTGGGAAGACGCCGCCACCCTCGACGCGAATTCACGCGACTACCTCGACCGGGTTCGTCGGATGAACGCGAACGCCGAGGCCCTCTGTGAGTACCTCCGCGCCCATCCCGGGGTCGCCGAAGTCAATTACCCGAAATGGCGCACGCGGGAATGCTACGACGCCGTCCGTCGACCGGATGGCGGCTATGGACCGCTTTTCTCGCTCGTCCTGCGGGATCCCGAGCGCAATTCCGCCGCCTTCTACGACGCCCTTCGGGTCGCGAAGGGACCGAGCCTCGGAACCAACTACACCTTGGCTTGCCCCTACACGCTGCTCGCGCATTACCACGAATTGGACTGGGCCGAGAACTGCGGGGTCTCCCGCTGGCTCATCCGCGTTTCCTGCGGACTGGAACCCATCGAGGATCTCATCGGGCGCTTCGGGGCTGCCTTGGACGCGGCTTCCGGATCCGCATGCCGAAATTCCTAGCGGAAGCGGTAGTAGTTGTCCGGATTGTAGAGGTAAAAGACGTCCCGCGGATTCGGACGGGGAACCCGCACGAAGGGGGCTCCGTTCTCGTCTATCTGCTCGACCAAGCCCTCGATGGTGAGCCGCACCGGCTGC
>JAHEDC010000670.1 GCA_024641425.1 Verrucomicrobiales bacterium
CGCAATACATATGCTTCTACGAGAAGGTTCTTGGAGCAAGGAGCGCGTATGCCTGAAGAGAACAGATCTGAGACCGAAGTGGTCGGAGAAAGACCTAACTATTGGTGGTACAAGGTTTACGCGGTGGTAGTCGTTGTCACCGCTCTGGTCATCGCCGGGCTTGGACTTTTCACTTCCTACTTCTCGCGGTAACCCGCCTGCTTTACAAATCTTTGCAGTTTCTTCCCGGCCAGAGGACTATAATCAGCGTCTTATCGCGCACATATTTTGTTTCCGGGAGATATCACAATGACAAAGAAGTTCCTTCCCGCCGCGGCGCTCTTCGTGCTTTTCGCGGCATTCTCAGTTTTCTCGCAGGACAAGCCCGCCAATTATTCGGGTAACTGGAAACTCGACCTCGCCAAGAGCGAGATGGGTGAGAGGTCCCGAGTCGAGTCTATGGATATGACCGTCGGCCAGACCGCTGACGAACTGGCCGTCGATCGAAAACCGAAGCTGGCGGAAGCCCAGGGCGGCGGAATGGGCCGCGGGGGACTTGGCGGCGGCGGCAAACTTAACTACAGCCTTTCCGGAAAGGAGACCAAGGCGGCGGCGGGCGGGCCCGGAGGCGAGGTCGCGCTCAAAGCGAAGGTCGAAAAAGGCGGTAAACTTCAACTAACGCAAACCCGCAATCTGGAGACGCAGATGGGGGCAATGACCATCAAGACGGTTGAGACCTGGGAACTTTCAGCGGACGGAAAGACGTTGACGGTTTCGAGCGCGACCGAAACTCCACGCGGCTCACGGAACCAGAAGATGGTTTTCGTGCTGCAGTGATCGATCTTCAATTATCATCGATCAACGATCGATGAGGATTCGGTCAGATAACAACAGGGGGCACTGCAGACGCATCGCCCCCTGATTCCTGTCTCCAGTCTCCAGAATCTTTCGCTTCACTCACGGGCAGGGACAGGCCCCGCCCCTGCGGTCTCTCCTGTCTCCCGTCTCGGGACTTCTCTTTTCCTCCCCCACCCCTTAGAATCTAGGTTTTACTTATGACGACAAAGATCAACATAGTCGGCGGAGGTTTGGCGGGCGCCGAGGCTGCCTGGCAAGCCGCCGAGGCCGGAACAGAGGTCCGGCTTTTTGAGATGCGGCCTGTCTCCCAGACCCCGGCGCATAGGACCGACAAGCTGGCGGAGATCGTCTGCTCGAACTCATTTAAGACGGATGAGCCCGGGACGGCTCCATACCTCTTGAAAGAAGAGCTCCGCCGAGGCCGTTCGCTCGTGATGGAGGCGGCGGATGCCAATCGGGTTCCGGCCGGGGCCGCGCTTGCAGTTGACCGCGGCGATTTCGCCGAGCACATCACGCGCAGGATCGGGGAGCATCCGAGGATCGAACTTGTCCGTGAAGAGTTCACCTCACTTCCTGAGGAAGAGATCGCGGTGATCTGCACGGGGCCGTTGACGAGCAGCGCGCTTACCGAAGAGATCATAAAGATGACGGGCGACGACCAGCTTTACTTCTACGACGCGATCGCCCCGATCGTGTCGGCAGAATCGATCGATATGTCGATCGCATTCCGGGCGGCCCGTTACGGAAAAGGCGGTGACGATTACATAAACTGCCCGTTCACAAAGGAAGAATACGAGGTCTTCTATAACGAGCTTGTCGCCGCAAAGTCGGTTCCGCTGAAGCGGTTCGAGGAGACCCGCTGGTTCGAGTCCTGTCTCCCCCTCGAAGAGACGGCGCGGCGCGGCGTCGACACGCTTCGATTCGCGTGTATGAAACCGCGGGGGCTTCCGGACCCGAAAACGGGACGCGAACCATATGCCGCTGTCCAGCTGAGGCAGGAGAACCTGATGGCCGATGCGTATTCGCTGGTCGGGTTCCAGAATCATCTTCGGTACCCGGAGCAGAAACGGATCATCCGGCTGATCCCGGGCCTTCAGAATGCGGACATACTCCAGTACGGACAGATCCACCGCAACACGTTCATCAACTCGCCGAAACTCCTGGACGGCACGCTGAGGGTTAAGAAGCGGCCGAACATCTTCTTCGCCGGGCAGATCACGGGCGTCGAGGGCTACCTGGAATCGGTCGGAACGGGTTGGCTGGCGGGAATTAACGCCGCAAAACTCGCTTCCGGCGGCACGCTTCTGGAAGCGCCTTCAAATTCGGCGATCGGCTCGCTTTGCCGCTACGTTTCTATGGCGGAGACAAAGAACTTTCAACCCGTGAACATAACGTTCGGGATCCTCGAGCAGCTTCCTGTCGAGTTGAGAAAAAAATACCGAAGAAAGAGGGAGAGGCACGAATATCAGGTGAATCTCGCCCTAAGGGAATGGGACGATTGGCTGGCGGAGAATTTCGAATTCTCAAACGCCACGTCCGGTCTGGCGGGCTGACGTAAAAGCGGAAATTAGTTATGCCGGTTACCAACGACGAATTCAGGAGAGCCCTGGCGAATTTCGCGAGCGGAGTCACCGTCGTCACGACAGCGGATTCAAAGGGCGAGACCTTCGGCCTGACCGTTTCCGCGTTCTGTTCGGTCTCGCTCGAGCCTCCGCTCGTACTCGTCTGCGTGGACAGATCGACCCGCTGCCACCACGCTTTCGGAGAATCGCGGCGCTACGTGGTCAACTTCCTTTCGGAGGGCCAGCAGGGCCTTTCGGAGAGGTTTGCGACCCAGCTTCCCGACAAGTTTGACGCTATCAGACACCATTTGAATCCGGAGGGCGTCCCGATCCTCGATGACGCTGTCGCGGTTCTTGAATGCAGGATGCGAAACGAATATGACGGCGGGGACCACACTATCTTTGTTGCGGAGGTTGAGCGGGCCTCGATCAAAG
>JAHEDC010000196.1 GCA_024641425.1 Verrucomicrobiales bacterium
CCCGCAGCATGATCCGCGTCAAAGACCTCACCAAACGCTATGTCGGCCGTACGGCCGTCGACCGCATCTCGTTCGAGGTGGAGAAGGGAGAGATCGTCGGCTTTCTGGGACAGAACGGCGCAGGCAAGACCACGACCATCCGTATCCTGACCAGTTATCTGCCTCCTAGTTCCGGCTTCGCAAGCGTCGGAGGCCACGACGTATTCCGCGAATCCCTGGAAGCCCGCCGCCGCATCGGCTACATGCCCGAGAATGTCCCGCTCTACATGGACATGCGCGTGCGCGAATACCTGAACTTCCGAGCCGCCCTCAAGGGCCTCCGAGGCCGTGAGGTGAAACGCTCCGTCGAGGAAGTAATGAATCTCTGCGGTCTCACGGAGATGCGGAAAAAGATGATCGGCGCCCTCTCGAAGGGCTTCCGGCAGCGCGTCGGACTCGCCGACGCCCTCGTCCACGGCCCCGAACTCCTCATCCTCGACGAGCCGACCAACGGCCTTGATCCGAACCAGATCCGCCGGGTGCGCGAGCTTATCAAGCGGCTTGGCCTCAAGCATACGATATTTCTTTCCACGCATATCCTATCAGAAGTTGAAGCCACGTGCGACCGGGTGATCATCCTTGATCGCGGCAAGGTCAAGGCCTGCGACACTCCAAAGAACCTGGTCGAAAACCTTCGGACGGCCGGAACCCTTACCTTCGAGATTAAAGCGGATCCCCGCATTGCCTCGGACAAGCTTAATAAAGTTCCACAGGTGCGAAAGGTCATCCGCGACCACGAATCGGCCGGTTGGGTCACCTTCACCCTCCGCGTGGAATCGTCCGCGGATATTCGCGAGGAGCTCGCCCACCTTGCCTTCGACAACCATTGGCCCCTTCGCGAACTCCACCGAAAGGCGGCCTCTCTCGAGGACGTCTTCGTCGAACTCACCCAGTCCGAAGCCCGCTAACTCCTCCTCGCTCCCGATCCCCTTTTCTCAGGAATGCGCGTTTTCCTCATCCTCCTCTCCAAGGAACTCAAGGCCTTTTTTCTCTCACCCGTCGCCTACGTCGTTATCGGCCTGGTTATGGTGCTGAACGGTTTTTCCTTCACTTCCGGCCTGACCGATCTGGAGGAGAAAGCAAGCCCGGCCACCCTCGCCGTCTACACGTTCAATTCGGTCCCCTTCTGGCTCGCCTACTTCTTCATCTTTCCCGTCATCACGATGCGCCTTTTCGCTGAAGAGCAGAAAATGGGAACGCTGGAGACACTTCTCACCGCACCGGTGCACTCGTGGCAGGTCATCCTTTCAAAGTACTTCGCCGCCGTCATCTTCTACATGATCATCTGGGTTCCCAGCCTGATCAATTTCACCATCTTCCGCCTCACCTGTGCGCCGGATCCGGCCACTATCGGCTCCCTCGGCGGCGCCTACACCATCATCCTCCTTATCGGCGTTTTTAATATTGCGATCGGCTGCCTGTCGTCCGCCCTCACTTCGAACCAGATCGTGGCCGCCATGACCTGTTTCACCTGCTGCCTCCTCCATTTCCTCCTCGGTTTCCTCCTCCTCTTCTTCTCGAAGGAAATCCCACCCCAGTTCCAGGATTTCATTTCCTATATTTCCACGATGGAGCACGTCCGGAATTTCATCGACGGGCTCGTCGATACCCGCCAGTTCTTCTACTATACTGGCTTTGCCGCCCTCATCCTCGGTCTCACCTATCACGTCCTGGAATTCCGCAAGTGGAAGGCCTAAACGCCGAATTCCAAATTTCCGTCCTCCCCCGCAATGCCCGACCCCGACCCCATGGAACCGGAATCCTCGCCCACCGACAAGGCCACCAAGCCGCGTCGGAAACGCGCTCCGAGCACCAATCAAGGCGCGGGAATGGTAGAGAAGCCGATCCGCCGCCTCCAGATCGCGACGAATGTCGCCGCGCAAATATTCCTCCTCCTCGTCCTTTTCGGAATCGGTAACTATCTCAATTTCCGGCATCACCAGCGCTGGGACTTGACCGAGAACCAGAAATATACCCTTGACGAGCGTTCGATCGGTTTTGTCGGGACCCTCGACAAGAAGGTCCACATCACCATGGCTTTTCTCGAAAGCTCGAAGATTTCCCTCAATCTTGAGGCGCTCCTCAGGGAATACAAGCGGCACTCGAAGGGCAAGATCGAGCTCGATATCTTTGATCCGGCGCGAGACCGGAACCGCGCCACCGAGATCAGTCAGAAATACGTGCTTTCCCTGGAGCAGAGCACCGTGATTCTCGACATTGATCCCCAGCCCGACAAGCCCGGCCTCATCAAAACCATCACCGAGGACCAAATGCTCGACAAGGAGGGCCGGCTCTTCCGCGGCGAGGACGTCATCACCTCGAATCTGATCGCGGCCACCGAAGGGCATATGAAGTCCGTCTACTTCGTCACCGGTCATGGCCCGCTGCGCGAGATCAATAATCGTTCGGCCTTCGATGTCCTCCGCGCCCTGAGCGAAAACCAGTTCTTCCGGATCGAGAAACTCAACCTCACCGATGTCCGCGCGATTCCCGAGGATGCCGACGCGCTCTTCATTCTCAACGCAACCCTCGACTTCTCGGACCGGGAGATCGCGATGATCCGTCAATTCTGGGATGCCGAACGGGGCGCCCTCTTCGCCATGCTCAATCCTGCGGGAGAGACGCCGAATCTCCATGCCTTTTTCCGGGAGTTCGGCATCGATCCCCAAAAGGATCGCGTGCTGGAGGCAACCGGGAACGGAACCAAGGATTTCGAAGCCCAGGGGCAATTCATGCCCGGTTCTCCCATCACCCGCCATCTCCAGGGTGCGAGCACCACCTTCCGGGGCGTCTCATGCAGCCTGAAGGTCGCGGAGAACAACGAGGAACTCACTCGCCGGGGAATCGGCATTACCGCACTTATTCAAGCGAATCCCCGCTTCTGGGGGGAATTCGACTACAACGGCGAACGCCCCGTCCTCGATCCCACTGACAATGCCCCGCCCCTCTACCTCGCCGCCACCATCGAGAAAGGGGCCAGCGAGGATCTCCGCCTCCGTCTCGACGCCTCGCGGATGGTTGTCATCGGAAATGGCAATCTCCTTGATCCCGACCACGACACTCGCACCAATACCGAATTGATCCTCGGCGGCCTGAACTGGATGCTCGACCGGGAACGGCTCATCGGCATTGTCCCGAAAACCGCGACGGTGCACCGGCTTGAAATCACTCCCACCCAGCACGAGCGCATGTTCTCGATCGCCGTTTTTATCCTGCCCGCCGCCTCCTTCTGCTTCGGTCTCTTCATGTGGAGCGCCCGCCGGCAGTAACCCTCCCACCGACTCCCGCCGCCGATGCGTCTTCGAACCACACTCATCCTCCTCGGCTCCACCTTCGCCCTGCTCGGGTACATTCTCTTTCACGAGCGGCACCTTGAAAACTCCCGGGAGGCGGCGGCCACCAGTTCGCGCGTCAATTCCTTCGATCCCGATGAGGCGAATGTCATCCGCATTGAGGGCCCGAATGGCAAATCCATGTTCCGCAAGGGCAAGGAGGGCATCTGGATGATGGTTCACCCCGTCGAGGACCGTGCGGATCATCCGCTTCTGACCGCCTTCGTCAGCCAGGCGGCCGATATGGCAATCGTCGAGACCATGACCCTCGAGGAGATGACCGACGAGGAGGGCGGCGCGGCGCCCCGCCCCGAGGATATCGGGTTCGGAGCCGAGGAGATTCACGTCAGCATCAGCAAGGGCGAGAATCCCCTCGCCACTTTTGTTATCGGCGCGCCGACCGAGTTCGAGGACGTCCACTATGTCCGCTCGGAATCCGAGTGGTCGGACGCTACGCCCGTCCTCGCGGTTTTGAGCCGACTTTTCGACACGGCGGCGCTTCCCGTGGACAAACTCCGTGATCCCCATCTCGTTCCCGCCGCAGCGGATGATCTCCGGCAGATCAAGTTCGCCGAGAGTCCCACTAGCCTCATGCTCAAGCGGGAACGCCTCTCCGCCGACGGGAGCGCGTTTTCTTCCCCGCCCTCTTCGGGCATGGAGCAATCCGTCGAAAACACGCAGGCCTTCATCACCCCATGGCGTTTGACCCAACCCATTGACACCCGTACCGACAAACAGATCGTCGACGATCGCATCGCCGCTCTGCTCGGTGCCACGATTGTCAAATTCTCCGACGGGGCCGCCGCCCCCCCCTCCGTCGGAGAAATTCAGGACGGAAAGCGGGAAATCCGGGTCTGGACCTTCACCTCGAAGAACAAGATCATCATTGAACTGTCCGACTCACCCGAAGCGGAGGCGGGCGACTATTTGCTCGCCACGGTAACGGATCGGCCGGGGGTGCTTCGAATCTCACGGGACATCCTTAAGGCCTTCACCGTCAACCCGAACGAGCTGCGAGACCGGCATCTGGCCGATTTCAAGTTCGAGACCGTCCTCACGGTCGATATCCAAGGCTACGCGCCCGACGGCGTGGCGGAGCCGCCAGTAAAACTCGCCCGCTACGGCAGTAACTTCGCGCTCCTTCGCAGGGGACAGAAGGAAAAGGCGGACGCGGACAAGATAAAGGAGCTGATTCGGGCCCTCAACAAGGAGGAAGTGGAATTCGTCGCCGATTCGGACGCCAATCCCGCCCTTTACGGACTGGATCGCCCGCTCCGCCTCGTCTCCATCACCACCGAATCGCCGGACCCTACCGCACCGACGCCCCCTCCCGGCACGGTTCCCAAATTGCTGAAAAACTCGTATGTCCTCCGAATCGGCGAAGGACCGAACCCGCTCCAACCATTTTCGGAACGCCTCTACGCCAGCTTCGCGGACACGCCCTTCGTCTACGGAATCTCGCCGGAATTGCTCGGTCGGCTCGATCCCCAGGCGATCCGGTGGAAATCCCCCGAGCTCCTCCGTTTCAGCCTCTTCGACCTCAGGGGAATCACCATCCTTCGACCTCCCGCACCTCCCATCGATATCGCCTACGATTCGGGCACCAACGGTTGGACTGCCCGCGCCGCTGGCAATGACGTCAGCGACCAGATTGCCAAGGATCGGGTGAAAACCTTCGGGGAAACCCTCTCTTTCCTGGTCGCTTCCGGATGGACGGCTGATCCAGGCTACGCCCTCCAGAGGATCCGGGACGAGACCATCCTCGACATCACGGCCCGGATCCAGGACACAAGCGCGAACAAAGTCGATGATGTCCGCATACGAATCGCTCCTCCCTCCCCCGGCCTCACCCGAAGCGGCACCTACTACGGCCAACTCAACGACTTCCCCGATGTATTCCTCATCGACCGGTCAACCTTCAACCACCTGAACGCGAATTTGCTCAATGAGCCGGAGTCCACCGCTCAACCGGAGAAGGAGGATCTTCCGGGGCGCGGCGCGACTCCGACGCCGGCTCCGGATTCTGCCGACGCTCCCGACCCATCGCCTATTCCTGACACAGCCGCCCCCCCGGCGGCCGACTCCACGCCCCCCTCGGTCGATAGCGACGCGCCCTGAATGTGAAATCCCTAGGCCTCCGCCTTCTCCGCTTCGTAGACCGCGGCCACACCGAAGGAGAGCGAACGCGCCCGAGCGAGCGCGAAGCCGTTGGCGGTTAGGAATTCCCGCATGGATTCCCCCGAGGGAAAACGCTCGATCGTTCCGCCGAGATATTCGAAGGCATCACGCTTGCCCGTGATAAGCCCCGCGACTTTCGGAAGGATCCGGTGCAGGTAGAAGCGATAGAGCAGACGCCGGATTCCTTTCTCAGGAAGCGAGAAATCGAGCACAACCAGCATGCCGCCCGGTCGGAGGACGCGGGCCATTTCCCTCACTCCTTTGGCCCAGTCTTCCATATTGCGCAGTCCGAAGCCGACGGTCACGACATCGAATTCCGAATCCTTGAAAGGAAGGCACATCCCGTCGGCCACGACCAGATTCCCCAATCCCCGCTTTCTCGCTTCCGCCAGCATCGGCGCGCAGAAATCCGCTCCCACAACCGTCGCTCCAGGGCATGCACGCGCGATCTCGGCCGCCAGATCACCGCTCCCCGTCGCCACATCGAGCACCCGCTCCGGATTCCTTCCCTGAACCGTCCGGGCCACCCGTTTCCTCCAGAGGACGTCGATTCCGAGACTGAGTACATGGTTCGTCACGACATAACGACCGGCGATTTGCCCGAAGGCCTCTTTAACGTATGTCGGATCCTGCATGGCAATGTGGGGGAGCTTCTCCCTCGACTGAAAAAGCCGCTGACAGGCAATCCATCAGCGGCTTCGCAATCGTTGTCCCTTTCCGCGGGTGCAAAAAAGGATGGTGCTCACGAGAGGACTCGAACCTCCACGGGTCGCCCCACTAGATCCTGAATCTAGCGCGTCTACCAATTCCGCCACGTGAGCATCACAGTTGGTCGATTGGAGGGCCAAGCTATACACGCCTGTCCCACTCCCTCAACCGAAAAGATACACCTCGGGTGAAAGATTTCTCCCAAGCGGAAGCGCAGAGACTCGGTTTCCACCCCGCAAGGAGCGAGACCAGGGCCAGAACGAAGGAGAAGACGAAGGCCTCGCGCCTTTTCTCTCCGCCAATGTCCGCGATCCCATAGATGCCCTGAAGGAAATCAAGGCGATGAGGGAGCGGGAGAATTCCGAAGCCGCCCGGGGCAGTCTCATCCATTTCGAATCTTTCCCTTCGCTGCGCGAGCGGGACTTCGATCTCATTCTTCTCGACCTCAGGCCCGGCAAAGATGATGGTTTTCAAGTGCTCGTCGAATTGCCTACCAAACACTCCCGACTTCCGGTCGCCAGCTACACGCTGCCCCCCATTTCGCAATGAGTCTCCTCGCGCGCCATTCCGACCGATCGATCATCCTCGCCGCCCGCCTCCTGAGCACGACCCTGATCTTCGGAATACTCTACTGGGCGAAGATCGTCCTCATTCCGCTCGCCTTTTCCGTCCTCATTGCCTTCATGCTCTACCCGGCGGTGCGGTGGCTGAGGAGATTCCGACTGCCCCATAGCGCATCCGTTGTCATCATCACTGCCTTTGCCCTCGTGGTGCTCGCCGCGCTCACTTGGACCCTTGGAGCCCAGGTCGTCGGCTTCTCGGCCAAACTTCCGGACTACCGGGAGAATATCAAAGAGAAGATCTCGTCCCTGCGCGGCGCGATGAAAGGCGGCACCATCGAGAAACTGCAGGACACCCTCGATACCGTTGCCGAGGACGTCGCGAAAATGAAGGAAGACGAAGACAAGGAAGCGGAGAAGCAGGAAAGGAAGGAGAACCCGAATTCAAGCGCCCCCACCAGGCCGGTAAAAAAGCCCGCGGAAGCCGAACCCGTGGCCGTTTATATCAGCAGCCCGCCGCGCTTGGTCGACTTCGACACGCTCGCCGCCCTCGGGCCCCTTGTGGAACCGCTCACCGCCCTCGGCCTCGTCATTCTCCTCTCGCTTCTCATGCTGATGAAATGGTCCGATCTGCGCGCGCGGATGTTGACTTTCCTCGAACACAACCTCGCCGGAACCACTATCGCCATCGATGACGCGGGCCAAAGGATCCGCACCTTTCTCGGCACCCAGCTCCTCTACAATGCCACCTTTGGTGTCGTGGTCGGCGCAGGTCTCGCCCTGCTGAGCGTTCCCTATGCCGCGCTCTGGGGTCTCTGCGCAGGGGTCTTCCGCTACATCCCCTACGTCGGCCCCGTCATTGCCGCCGTCCTCCCCCTCCTCGTCAGTCTCGTCACCTCAGACGGCTGGTCGCAAGTGCTCGGCGTCGGAATCCTCTTTCTCGTCCTCGAACTCATCAGCAACAACCTCATCGAGCCCTGGCTTTATGGTTCCCGCGTGGGCTTGTCCGAAATCGGCATCATCGTCGCGACCGTGGCCTGGACTTTCCTTTGGGGCCCCAGCGGACTCGTCCTCGCCACTCCGCTCACCGTGTGCCTCGTCGTCCTCGGCGAGCGGGTCCCCTCCCTCGCCTTTATCGCCCGTCTGCTCGGATCCAAACCCGTCAACTCCCCACATTTCCACTTCTATCAGAGGCTGCTCGCCGGCGACACCCTTGAATCCACTGATCTCGCCCGGAAGTCCGTGAACGAGATCGGAGCAAACGCCACCATCGAATCCATTTTCCTGCCGGCCCTCTCACTCACCCGTCGTGAATGGATGGCCGGCCGCCTCGAAGCGGACCGCGCCGAAAAAGTCGCGGATACCCTCTCCCTGGTTTTCGCGAAATCGATTCCTGCCGAGGTTGAGGGCCCGATCGACGGGAGGGATCCTGATGAGCCTTCCTCCGCTTCTCCTGGAGCCGTTCCCGTCACCTTCTGGGCCACCTGCCCGATGAGCGATGCCGTGCTTCCGCTCCTGGAATCCGCCATGAAGAGCCTGCGCATCCTCCCGGATCGGGTCACTTCCAGACAACTGGCCGGTTCGGTCTCGGAAAGGCTCGCCGGTCATCCTCCGGCCGCTGTTTGTCTCCTTCATCTCGATCCCCACGACTTCAGACGGGTGAGGGGACGCCTGATGCGCCTCCGGGCCGCCCTCCCCCATACGCCGCTCCTGGTCGCCCGTTTCGGCGGCGAGCTGTTCGACGCCGCCGAACGCGCCTCGCTCGCGACGGCGGGTGCTACCGCACTGGCCACCTCCCCTGACGGGTTGCGGGCCTCCCTCGCTCCCCGGATTCTCGACTTCTCTCCCGTTGCCACCTCCTCGAGCTGAATCCACCCCACGGCATGCGGTCGCCTGGGATTCCAAGGATCGCCGCCGAAGCCGTCTCCTGCCCGCTTCCTCCGGATGGCTTGGTGAAAATCGCGTCGAGGACGGCAGGGACAGATTTCCGAAGAGCAAGGGATAATCCCATGCCAACCGCCTAGGAAACAAATAATCGGTTCAGGCCCAGGGACTTTTCCAGACCCGATTTCACGGTAGCACCACGCGGATCACCCGGGAATGCCGCGCGATCCGCATGCGCCCGAAAACCCGTGGAATTCCCTGGTAACCCGGCTATCCTAACTTTGGAGCCACTTCGATGAATTCACGACCAGAGGGCACGCCCCGGCTCTTCAGAGTGTCGTCAGGTAACACCGCACTAAAATCCTCAAATCCAAATCGCCATGTTAAAGAACGCATCAGAACTCATTGGAATGACCCTTGAGGCCACCGACGGAAAGGTTGGGAAAGTGAAGGATCTCCTCATCGACGAACGCTGGTGGACGATTCGATACCTTGTCGCCGATACGGGAACCTGGTTGAGCGAGCATCAGGTTCTGGTCTCGCCCCTAATGATCGTGGATTCCGCAGCGAGTATGGCCGAGGGCGTGATCTACGTTCATGCCACCAAAGAACAGATCGCGGCATGCCCTCCCCTGGAAGCCGACGCGCCCGTTTCTCGGCGCTACGAACTCGAACATGCCCGCCATTTCGGACACAATCCTTATTGGCTTGGTTCCGAGGTTTGGGGCCTCGGAGCACTCCCGGAATTGCTTCCTCCCCCCCCCGAGGAGGAATTCCGCCATGCCGAGGCCCTCGATGACATCGAAAACTGCCACCTCTTCTCCGCATCGGAGCTCATGGGCTATGAGGTCGAACACGCGAACGGCGCGGTCGAAGGGAAGGTCGCCGACTTCGTTCTCGCCTGCCGCCCGTGGAAGCTCTACTGGCTTGTCATCGATCTGGGCCATTGGTTCGACAAGCAGCCGGTGTGCATTCCTCCCACGTCGATCACGAAGGTCGACTGGACGGCAAAACGCCTTGTCCTTTCCACGACGGTCACGCCGCCCCAGTCTGTGGAGCCCACTGTTCCGGGCGATTCGGATATCGCGGGCATCCCGGCAACGCCGTTTTAGTAGCGGGCGATCCGCGTGGCGATCTCCGGACCGTCCGGTCGGCATTGAGATGCGAACCCTCGTCGATCATCTCCTCGACAAGCTGCGCACCAGTTTCTGGTTTGTGCCAGGCCTGATCGTCATCGGCTCCGCCATTCTCGCTCTCTCTGCCCTCAGAATCGACGAAATCTGGGGAAGGGCGATCATCGATACTTTACCATGGCTACACGCGGTGTCCGTCGAAGGCACGCGATCACTGCTTTCCACGGCAGCGACATCGGTCCTCACCCTCGCGGGTGTGACCTTCTCGGCAACCCTCGTGGCCCTGACCCTCGCGTCCTCGCAATTCGGCCCCCGGCTCCTGCGGAATTTCATGGCGGCGAAGTCGAACCAGGTCTCACTCGGCATCCTTCTGGGTAATTTCGTCATCTGCCTGCTGGTCCTTCGTGCCGTCCGAGGCGTCGAAGGGGAGGCTTTCGTTCCCCACGTCGCGAGCCTTTTCGCCTTCCTCGTTACGCTTGGCAGCCTGGCCACCTTCATTCTCTTCATCCATTCACTCGCCACGTCCCTCCAGGCCGACGACATGGCCGCCAACGTGCATCGGGATCTCGCGGTGGCCCTCGATCGCTACTTTGGCTCCGAGGAGCCTGATCAGGACGAGGAATCCCGTGCCAAACAGGATCTCGTGGCCTGGGAATCCGTGGAAAACGAGAGGAC
>JAHEDC010000197.1 GCA_024641425.1 Verrucomicrobiales bacterium
CCACCTATCCCAGAAAACAAAACAAAACAAAACAAAACACAAAAAGACAAGACAAAAAGACAGGACAATAACCGAAAAAACTTGCGCGGGCTGGCGGGATCGGCGACTGGTGCTGATGCCCAAGCCACGTTCGTTGATTGTTCGCACTGCCTTTTCTGAGGGAGGGGATTCGGAGCGGCAGGTTTTCCACTGCATTTCGCGGGTGGTGGATCGGAATTTCGTGTTCGGGGAGGACGAGCGGGAGGAGTTTTCGAAGATGATGCGGGCGGCGGAAATGTTTTCGGGGGTGCGGGTGCTGGCGTGGACGATTCTTTCGAATCATTTCCATATCCTGCTGGAGGTTCCGGAGAAGCCCGAGGGATTTGATCTCGGGGAGGATGCGTTCTGGCGGCGGATGGAGGTGCTGTATTCCGGTGAGGAACTGGAGACGATCCGAGGGACGTTCCGTTCCTTACTGACGACTCCCGGTGGGGTAGCGGGCGAGACGATGGCGCGGGCGTACCGGCAGCGCTTCCTGGACCGGATGCTGGACTTGAGCGAATTCATGAAGACGTTGAAGCAGCGCTTCACGATCTGGTTCAACAAATCGCACGAACGGGTGGGGACGCTGTGGGAAGCGCGCTTCAAGTCGGTGCTGGTAGAGGGTAATCCTGAGACGTTGATGAAGGTAGCGGCCTACATTGATCTGAATGCGGTGCGGGCGGGGATCGTAAGTGATCCGAAGGATTACCGCTGGTGCGGGTATGCGGAGGCGCTAGGGGCGAGGAAGAAAATGCAGCGGGATCGGGCGCGGGGAGCGATAGGGGCGGTGATGGGGGAGGGAGTCAACGATCAAGGATCAACGAGGAAGAGTCCTTTGGCCGTGAGGGAGGCGCGATCCGCGTGGCGGAGGGTGCAGGCGGAGTACCGGAAGCTCCTGCGCGGGGCTGGGGATGAGACGATATCGGGCAAAGGAGGGTTTACCCAGGCGGAGGTAGAGGCGGTGTGGGCGGCGGGTGGAAAACTGACAACGGCGCAGTTATTGCGGTGTCGGGTGCGCCATTTCTCGGGCGGTGTGGTTTTGGGATCGAAGGGATTCGTGAACCGGTTCTTTGAGTCGGCGAAAGAAGATTTCGGTTCCCGGCGGAAGAGTGGGGCGAGGAAGATCAGGGGTTGTGCCGAGGCAGGCCTTTATGCGATTCGCGACCTAAGACGGGAGGCAATTACCGGGAATTGAGAACAAGAAAGAAAGCGAAGTTCAGGCGGGACGGTTGATCCACAATGGGGCTTTAAGAGCCGGAAGCAGTGGAATGGCATACGTCTCGCCGAGAGGCCACCGGATACTTTCATTCCATTTTGCTCTTGTCCCCCGTAGAAGCTATCAAGGAAGACCGTCAATCGTTCGAAAATCCCAATTCGATCCATTTCCGCTGCATCGCGTGAAGAATGGCGTGTCTATCGTGTCGGTAGAAGTGATCCATTCAAAATCCAAAGCCGCCCCATTGACCTCGATCGCCATTTACGGGCGTCCAACTTATCCGATAATCACTTTTCGGTCTTCACGGTGCGATTCTCAGCTTTGACCAACAATGACAGGGACTGGATTGCCCAGGATTGTCTGTGGTTCTGTAGTTGAGGGCAGGCGAGTGGAAAGGGCGGTTCACTCCATCCCCCGCTGCACGAAGGTCAGGTTCTCGAGTACTTCGTCGACCATGCCGAGGTGGTCGTCGCGGGATTCGAACTGGCGTTTGAGGTCGACGAGGTAATGGGTGAGGCCGCTAAGGCGAGTCGCGAGGAGGCGAGCGATCTCGAGGTTGATCTCGGGATGGGCGGCGAGGAAAGCGTCGGGATTCCCGATGAGATGGCACTCGCTGCGTTCAAGGGCCCGCACCGTCGCGGTGTGTGGGCGTTGCAGAAGGATCGAGATTTCGCCGAAGACGGCTCCAGGATCGTCGATGGTGGTGATGCGGACGTTCTGTTTCGAGATCTCGACCGCGCCCTCGGCAAGGACGACGAGCACACCGGCGGTTTTGCCTTGCGCGAGGATTGTCTCGCCCTCGGCGTAAGTACGGACGGGGACGGCGAGTTCCCGGCAGAGTTCGAGGATGCGGCGGCTCATGGAAGGCGGGGTGCGATCCGCGGCTACTCCGCCTTTTTGGTGTCCGCTTCCTTTGCGGGCTCTTCCTTTTTTTCGGCTTCGACGACCGCGTTCCCCGCCGTGCGCCATCCGGTCAGGCCCCCGTCGAGGTGATAGATGTTCTTGAAGCCGAGTTTCTTGAAGACCGCGAGCGAACGACCGCTGCGTCCACCGCTCTGGCAGTGGACGAGATAGGGTTTGTCGCGATCGAGTTTGGTGATCTCGGCCTCGAATGACGGGGCGATGAAGTCGATGTTGGTGGCGCCTTCGACGTGTGCCTCCTCGTATTCGGCGGGGGTGCGGATATCGAGCACCGTGATTTTCTTCGCTTCGTCCGTTTCCGCGACGAGAGCGGCGGCTTCCTTGGCATCGACGTGGGTCGCGCCGTCCGCGTTCTTCTTCGCGGATTCGGGTTCGGGATCCTTGGCGGCGAGGGTTCCAGCGAAGACAAGGCTAACAGCAAGGGTAAGGATCGTTCTCATGGTAGCGGGAATCTAGCACAGGCCTCGCGCGCGGCAATGTTCGGGGCGGACTTGATTTCCCCTCCCGCGTGGTGGATGGGCAGGAATGGAAAACTACACTTGGGATCAATCCTTTCGCGCTCTTTTCGACCGCTGCGTCGCGGCCTACAAGGGAGGCAACTGCGACTTCACCACTTACTTCGCCGCCGCCGACCTCGCTTTCCTGGGGGCCATCGGCTACAAGCCACGCGAGTTCTACGATTTCATCGAGGATCACATCGACTATGGCGATCCCTGCGCCGAAGCAGCGGTGCTCATTGCCGCCGTGCGACGCGATTACCTTCTTACCATCATGGAGGGGGAGCCAAGTCCCCATGAGATCTCGCCCGCCGATCTTCCCGCGAAGGACGCCGAAATGGGAGGTGTGCGGTGGCTCCCCCGTATCCTCAGAAAGGCCCAGGCCAAGCTCCGCGGGGAATTGCATCCGGACATGATGTTCTGCTGCGGCGGCGACCGCGCGTTCCTGCGCGAGCACGACATCCATCCTGCCGATTTCCTGCGTGTCGTTTGGGCTGCCGACCATGGCAACGACACTGAAAAGGTGCTTGCATACGTGCTGCGGCGCTAGGTCAGAATTTCATCGAAATCGGAGTGGAAAACGGCGAGACTCGTGTGCTCGCACGGAACAGCCGTGCTCCTGAAATGACCGAATTGCTCCTGACCCTCCTGGCGAATTCCCGTGTCGCGTTCCTTTTCTTGGCGATTGCGGGAACCGTTCCCGGGCGCGCGGCGGGGCAGGCATCGGAGGCATCGATCACGCTGTTTCTTGAGGCGCATTGTTTGGAGTGCCACGACGCGGAGACCGCGAAGGGTGAGGTGATTCTGGAAGGTCTCGCGCCGGATTTTGCCGATGTGGCCAACGCGGAGACGTGGAACCGGATCATGGAACAAGTCGCCTTTGGAGAAATGCCGCCCAAGGAGCGGAAGCGGAGACCGGACGCCGGCGAAAGCACGGGGGTGGTGGACTGGATTGAGGCTCGCCTCCGGAAAGCAGGGTATTCTGCGGATTTGCGGCAGAAAATGCAGTCGCCCGCTTACGGCAATTACGTGAACCACGAGCAACTTTTCGACGGTTCGGTGAAGTCGGGCGGCTATACCCCGTCCCGCCTGTGGAAGCGGGGCCCGCATCATTTCGAGTCGCTGCTTATCCGGGGGATCGGACTTGGGGAAGGCAACAACGGCCGGCCGAACGGAAATCTCACGACGGTGAAGCAACCGTTCTCGATCGAAGAGAGGGCGGGGATCGTCGATTACGCGGCAATTACTTTCGCGGACTCCGCGACTCTCGGCACGCTCCTGCGCAATGCGGAAGTCATTGTCGACAAGCATCTGGGAGGAGCGATCCAGGAACTGGAAGTCCGTCGCCACGGCGAGGTTCCCGAGGACCAGTGGCCTAAGGACAAGAAGGGGAATCCGATCCGGCCGCGCTTTCCAAGGACGGTCGCCGAGTTCGCGGACATTGTCCTGAGCGAGGCCCTTCCTGACGATGGGGCGCTTGATGCCGCCGTCCGTAAGATGTTCGCGTTGGCCGTTGAGCGCGGGCCTTCCGATGCGGAGTTTCGGAAATACCGCGGTTTCCTCCGCCAGTGCATCGTTGAGGGCGGGAATGTCGAAGGCTTGCGAGTCGGCCTCGTGGCGATCGCGATCTGCCCGGAGGCGATTTATCGCAGCGAGTTGGGACAAGGGGAAAAGGATGCCGAGGGCCGGCAATACCTAGGCCCGGCGGATCTTGCCTTTGCCGTCTCCTATGCGCTCACTGACGGGAAGCCCGACGCGATCCTTCGCGAGGCGGCGGAGCGCGGCGGACTCCTTTCCCGGGAGGATGTCATTCGCGAGGCGACCCGACTTTGGGACGATGATGCGATCGAAAAGCCGCGCATCCTCCGGTTCTTCCACGAGTTTTTCGGTTACCATACGGCACCGAAAGTCTTCAAGGACGCCGCGCGCTTCCCGGGCGACTTTCGCGGTGTTCCGGAGAGGCTCGTGGAGGACGCGGACGTGCTGGTGAGACATATCGTCAAGCAGGATCGCGAGGTGCTGGCACGCCTGCTCACGACGGAGGAGTACTTTGTCGCGCACAGCGGGGATAATGCGGAGGAACGCCAGGCGAACGCGGAACTAAGGCAGTTTTTCGAATACTTCAAGGACAAGGGTTGGGCGGATTTTCCTTACGCGACGCCCGAAGAGCATGCCAGGTACGCCCGCTCGATCGGGCGTCGATTCGCCCATCCGAACGGGAACGTGGTTAAGGGGTGGATGAAATACCTGAGCCGATGCGACGAGAACGGGGTAAGCCCAATGCCGTTGTTGAACGGGCGGGACTATGTCAAGGCCTACGATCTTGACGAGCAGTCGTTCGACTATCCGGTCGACCAGCCGTTCGTGCTGGCGAAGGGAAAGCGCGCGGGAATCCTGATGCACCCCGCGTGGTTGCTGGCCCATTCGCTGAATCTCGACAATGACCCCGTGCGGCGCGGGAAATGGATTCGCGAGCGGCTCTTGGCGGGCACGGTGCCGGAGATCCCGATCACCGTGGACGCCCGCATCCCAGAGGATCCCCATCTGAGCCTGCGTGAGCGTTTCTTAGTCGTGCGAGAGGACAAATACTGCTGGCGTTGTCATGTCCGGATGAATCCGCTCGGCATGCCTTTCGAGACTTTCGACGATTTCGGACGGCATCGTGGAGGCTTCGAGTTGCTTCAGGCCAAGGGGGAGTCGAAGGCGGTGGATTCCGGCGGCCTCCTTGATGGAACCGGCGATTCCGATCTGGACGGGGAGGTGGGGGAACCGATCGAGATGCTTCGTCGCCTGGCGCGTTCGGAACGCGTGCGCCAGTCCTTTGTGCGGCACGCGTTCCGGTACTGGATGGGACGCAACGAAACGCCGAGCGACTCGGCAACCCTAATCGCCGCTGACAAGGCGTATGTTGCGAACAATGGTAGCTTCCGCGCTCTCGTCATTTCGCTTCTCTCGTCCGATTCCTTCCTGTATCGTAAATCCGAAGACTGAGATGATGATCCCACCAACGCGCCGCAGCTTTCTCAAAGGCCTTGCCCTCGGCTCCGGTGGCACGGTGCTTGGGCCGATGCTCGGGCAGATGGGACTGCAGGCCGCGGGTGTGGACCGACGGGGGTTTCCCCAGCGGTTCGTTTTCGTCGTGAAATCGAGCGGGGTGATACCGGGGCGTCTCGTGCCGGAAACCCTGAAAGCGGATTTGACGGATCGGAAGCGTTTCATCAACGCCTCCCTTGCCGCGCATCGGCTGCCGGAAACGCTCGCTCCCCTTGAGCCTTTCAAGGATCGGCTTGCGGTCGTGCAGGGCCTTTCGGGAAAGATGTGCAAGGGCGGCCATTCGAGCTGGTTCGGCGCCTTGGGGGTCTACAAGACCGGCGGCGAACATGAATCCGGTGTGATCCTGCGCGCGACCGTCGATGCGGAGATGGCGAAACTGTTCCCGGCCCCCTTCAACCACGTCGGGCTGGCGCTGCGGGGAAAGGTGATGGGCAATGAAACCGAAGGTACTTTGTATCCTGGCATTTCCGCCAGTGGCGCGGGCCGCGAACTTCCGTTTCAGGCCAGTCCCGACATCGCCTACCAGCAGCTTTTCGGCAGCGCGATCATGCACGGAGACGGAGCGAAGAAACGCCGGGGGCTCGAATCGAAACTGCTCGATTTCATGGCGGACGATATCAGGAAGCTCAATCGCACGCTGCCCGGTGCCGAGCGCGAGAAGATGGGGCATTATCTGAATGCCTTCGAGGAATTGCAGGCTCGGCGAGAGAAGTTGGCCGCGATGGAGGCTGCCATTCGCGCGAGCGCACCGCCGTTCGACGAGCAGAAACTTGTTTCCGAGATTCCAGAGATCCGCCAGGCCGCGCATTGCGATCTTGCCGCCGCCGCGCTTATTTCCGGTATCACGAATGTCATCACGTTGCGTCTCGACAACATCAGCGTGACCTACGCGGGCCTCGGCCTTTCCGATAAGAATGTTCACGGGATCGGTCATGGCGAGGTGTGTAATGGGAAGACGCCGGAACAGGCGCGCGATATTATCCGCGTCCATCACATGAAGCTGCTTGCCGATTTGGCTGGGAAACTCGAGGCGGTGCCCGAAGGTGATGGCACGATGCTGGATAATACCACGATCATCTATCTGAGCGATGCGGGCAATGAACACCATGGAAACCTCGAGGAATGGCCGTATATCGTCCTCGGCGGCAGTGGAGGGCGCATGAGGATTGCCGGACGCTACATCCGTTACCCGGAATACGGAGCCGACGGCCACATGACAATCGGCAATTGGTGGACTACCTGGCTCAACGCCTTTGGCAATCCCGTGGGGCATTATGGAAACTTTGACCTCAACTTGCAGAAGAGCGGGCTCCCGCAAAAGGGAGCGCTCACCGAATTGATGGGCTGACACGGGGCTTCCGGCCCTTCGCTCTCTTGTAGGATAGACGCAGAGCCCTCTCCGGGATTCGCAATGCCGCATGGCTCCGGCAATTTTTCGGCGGCGGGATCGCCAATGCCCGGGACGAAAAAAAGGGGAGCGTAAAGGGGCATCGACACGGGTCCCGAGCCTTCGGTCTAAGACTAAGAATGAGACTGCCGTTCGGATGAGCAAAATCGTGACCGGGTTCCCCAAAAGGAAGTTGAAATTCCAATAAATTATGATAATTATAAAGAATTGCGAGATTGAAACCTTATCGAATTGGAATGAGAGCCACGACAATCGAAACGAAAACGGATCCGCACGCATCGCCCGCTGACCGGTCGGGAATTGCGCGGCGGGCGTCACTTTCATTCGAGGAGTTCCGCGACGAGTACATGCGACCGGGCATCCCCGTCATCCTGACGGACGCGACGCGTCAATGGCGCGCCCTGGGCAAGTGGAGTCCAGCTTGGATGAAGGCAAATTTCGGTGATCGGACGGTGCAAATCGATGGAAAGGATTACCGGATGGACGCATTTCTCGACTGGGTGGAGCGCTCTACTCCCGAGGATCCGGCTCCCTATCTCCGGAATTACGTCATCCGCGAGCATTTTCCGGAACTTGTGGATGATATGCGGCCGCTTCCGCCGTATTTTGGTGCCAACTGGCTGGCGCGGAAATACCTGCTACCGAATGTCCACCGGCATTTGAACCGCGCGGCGGAACTGGAACTCTATGTGGGAGGAAGCGGCCAATCGTTCCCCGTTCTGCATTACGACGGATTGGGTTCCCACGCCTTTTTAATGCAAGTTCACGGAGTCAAAAGGTACATCGTCTACCCGCCCGAACAGACTTCCTTCCTCTATCCCACGCCGGGACGACGGAATATCTCGCAAGTAAGGGACCTCCACCATCCGGATCTCCAGGCCTTCCCGCTTTTCGCGCAGGCCGAGCCGACGATCTTCGAATTGCATCCCGGCGAGACTCTTTTCGTGCCGAGCGGGTGGTGGCACACGGCGGAAATCCTCTCGCCGTCGATCACGGTGTCGATCAATACCGTGAACCAATGGAACTGGAACGCGCTGGTCCGGGACTTGACCTACAATCATCCGGTCTCTGGTCTTCTCCGGCATGCCTACCTCACGGTTGCGGGGCTGATGAATCTGGTTGGCTGAGGGACTTGTCCGCGAGCCGGGTGTCGCAGGGAAATGCCAGCGACCGGTGGATGTTCCCTATTCGGCCGAAGGGCGCGTTTCCCACCCGTCCACGGTGCGTTCGCCGTGGACGCCGCATGCGAAGGCGAGCGGCTCGGTCGGCCCGGGCTTCGTATCGGCTTGTGGGTTGAGGTAGCGGTGGGTGTCGGAGACATTACGGAGGGAGTTGTTGCGGATGACCGCGCCGTAGCTCTCTTCGTTGCGCAGCAGCGGCCGCGCTGGACCTTCGCACTCGATAATGTTGTCGATGATACGAAGGGTGCCGAAGTCGCATTGTGGATTGAAGCCGAAGAGGCCTTCCAGACGCGGCGTAATGGACATGCGAGCGATGATGTGGTTGTTGCGGACGGTGAGGTCGGCGAAGGGCTCATTGATCCAGAGGACGCCGCGTCCCGGATTGCTGACAAGATTATCATGGAAAACGGCAGGGCCCTTAGCCGCTTCCTTCCCGAAGCCGGAAATGAGGTTCCCATGGTCCTGCTTGAGGTTGAAATCGAAAAGATTGTGGTCGATTTCGACTCCATTGCGGGAGAACTCGATCGCATAGCTGTCGAGGAAGTGATTGTGGTGGATGTGGAAGGTGCGCCCGCTTGCGGGAACCGGGCCGCCAGCGTATTTCGGGATCGAAAGGGTGCCATGGCAGATGTTGTGGTCGATCTCGATGTCCTCGTCGTTCTCAAAGGGGAACTCCATGGAGAAATTGACCTCGAGGGTGTTGTGGTGGACGCGGCAGCGTTTGCCCTGGCGGACTTTGACGCCGTAGAATTCGTCCGCCTTTTCCATTTGGGTGCGGGTGAATCGGTTGTGAGAGATTTCGCTGTCCTTCATCCAGATGGCGAAGATCGCACCGCCCGTGATTCCTCCCCGGGTACCGGGAGCGCCGCGCTCCCACCGGCCTCCGGCGTCGATGAATTCGCTGTCGTGGATCTTCGTGCCCGCCATTGAGAAGGTGCGGATTCCGCACCACAGGAAATCCTCGATGCGGAGGTGGTGGAGATCGAGGTTTTCGTTGTCGAAGCCGAAAATCGCTCCGTGCAGTTGGGGGCCCCGCAGGGTGAGGTCGGAAATCGTGATTCCCGAGGCCTTGTCCTTCAGGCGGAAAAGATAGGCGCGGGTATCCATGCCCTGGGTTTTCATCTCGGGGTCGGGTAGTGTTTCCGTGGACGGCTTCCAGGTGCGGGCATGGGTGAGGAAGGTCTTTTCCCTGCCGGCTCCCGTCAGGGTCATGCCGGACTTGGGTTCGAGGGGCGCCTCGAGTTCGAAGGTTCCGGCCGCGATCTCGATGCGGCTGCCTTCGGCGCCGTCGTGAACCGCGGCGGCAAGTGCTTCGGCGGTGGTGACGGGGGCCGCGGGGGCGGGCGAGCGGGCGAGGAGGAGGCTAAGGCCGAGATAGTGGAGGGTTTTCATGGGCTCTTGATGCGGTAGGGAGAATGGTGGGAACGGGTGTGGGATTCAATTCGGAATTTTGATGGGTGGCGACGTTTGATTCATGGCGACGAGCGGGTAAGGTCGCCGCCATGCACAACGACTGGACCGACAAGATCGTCATTATCACCGGAGGCGGTGGGGGAATGGGACAGGCGGCCGCCAAACGCTTCGCCGAGGGCGGTGCGAAGACTTTCGCCCTTGGCCGGACGCTCGATTCCCTAGAGGCGACCGCGGGACTTTCAGAGCGGATCGTTCCGGTCGTGTGCGATGTAGCGGACCCAGCAAGCGTCGCCGCGGCGCTTGAGTCGGTGCTCCATCACGGGACACCGGAAGCATTGATTCATA
The DNA here is from genome assembly GCA_024641425.1 of Verrucomicrobiales bacterium. Taxonomy (GTDB): domain Bacteria; phylum Verrucomicrobiota; class Verrucomicrobiia; order Verrucomicrobiales; family DEV007; genus JAHEDC01. The sequence goes on from JAHEDC010000197.1 coordinate 10,057, forward strand.
CCGCCGGAATCAATACGCCGGATCGCTTCATGGCTCACGCGGATCCCTCGAAGATCGCGAGCGAAGAGAGCTGGCGGAAGGTGATGGATATCAACGTCCTCGGCGTCGTGAACATGATTCGGGCCGTCGCGAAGCCGATGGCGGCACGTGGATGCGGACGGATCGTTGTCGTCTCGTCGACCGCCGGGCACGGATTCGATTCCTATGCGGGAGTACCCTACACGGCCAGCAAGTGGGCGGTGCGTGGATTGCTTTTCACCGCCCGTGCCCAGTTGAGCGCGCGGGGCATCGTCCTTTCGGAGTACGCCCCGGGGGAAGCGAACACCCCGATTGTGGACAAGCGTCCGACCCAACCCACTGCGGAGCATCGCGCCGGGATGATCCAGACCGAGGATTGTGCGGAGGCGCTCTTCTTCATCGCTTCCCAGCC
>JAHEDC010000198.1 GCA_024641425.1 Verrucomicrobiales bacterium
TCGACCTCTACCAGAACCAGAAGATCCGCGATCTCGTCACCAAGGCCGAGATGGAGCGCCAGGACTACCGCCGCGAAACCAACCCCAACGTCTTCTTCGGCATCCGGAAAAAATACGACGACCACGAATTCTCCACCCTGAAGATCAACGCTACCGTCCTCATCCTCTTCACCGTCTTCGGCCTCGCCGCCCTCTGGTTCAGTCTGAAACGCCAGCTGACCCGCGTCTAGCGCCCCGTGGCGCGGGCACCCTGCCCCTCGGTTCTTCCGCGCGGCGCCTTCCCCCCCCCGCTAATCCTCCGCCGACAAACGCCGACGCCCCGACGCGCCACAGGCCAGCAGCACACCCGACAGGAGCAGCCCGGCGACCAGGATCGGGACGGCATGGCTCCGGTGAGCCCCCGCACGACGACCAAACTCGAATTCTCCCCACGGCCAAACGAGGCGCCCTCGAGGAGCCAGCGGCTCCCTCCAGAGACGGTGCCCATGGTCGTCGTACCGGGTATCCGGCCCTAGGTCCAAATGCTGGCCCCGCAAGGTGCCCTGTTCGATCGTGACGGTAATTACATGCCGCCCGAAATCCTTGGTCCACCCCAAATCCTTGGTCCACCCCACCGACGCCTCCCACGACACCCAGAAAAAATACCCCGTAACCAACAGCACAAGCACGGCCCTGTAGAGAAAGAAAGGGCGCACGCGATTCATTGCGGAAAAGGGGAAAAAGAGAACAAACAGGGGACAGGCCGCGAAACCATCTTACGTACGCCCCGCCCTCCGGCAACGCAAGCCCCTACGGCGTCACCCCCGGCACCTCGCGCCGCTGAACGAGCACCTTGAAGGCGCCGCCGGGGCCATTGTCATCGAGGAGGTAGGCTTGGGAGGGAGTGGGATTGCGGACGGGACGGTGGCGGAGGAGGAAGTCGCGCTGGGTATCAAAGGACACAGTGCGGAGGCCACAGGTTTCACCCCAGGTCCGGAGGTCGGTGAAGTTGACGTCGCAGGTGAGGTCCTGTTTCCCGAAGCGGGCGAGGATTTCCCCCATCTCCTCGAAGCGTTGCTGCGCGAAGTAAGCGCGGAGGGTGCCGCGCGGTCGGCGATGGGAGAGCGCGGGGAACTCCCCGCCGTAGTCGATCGTCAAAAGACGACCCCGCTTCCACCGGGGCGTCCACGTCCGAAGCCAGTCGCGGTAGCTGGTGTGCGACTCCACGATTTGCCCGTCCGTCCAACCAGCCGCCGGAGCCTCGGGACGAAAATCCGGCGCGGACTCGCCCACGATGACCACGCGCCCGCCCCGCGCGGCGAGCAGCAGCTCGTTCCAGGCGCCAGAGGCGGCGGCGTAGCGGTAAAGGGTGGCGGGGAAGGCGTCGACGAGTTCGTTGGAGAAAAGGAGGGCCTCGCCCGCGCACGCGTCGAGCGCATCCTCGATCCGCGGATGCCACAGGACGTTGCGGAAGCCGGCGAGGGCCTGTCGCTGCCGCGCGACGAGCGGAGGCGAAACATCGACGAGGTGATAGGAAAGCCCGCGTCGCCCGAGAAAGCCAAGGGCCTGCAGCACCGCCCGCGCCAGCGAGCCATCCCCGGCGCCGATCTCGATGAGGTTCCGCGGGAGGGCGGCGGCTTTCCGCTCCTCGCGAATCCAGCACGCGATGGCACCCCCGAGAAAGGTGCGGTCGAGCGTGGCCGATGTCGAGAAATCGCCGCGCACGCCCACGTCGCGGATGTTCCGCGTGTAGTAGCCAAATGTCGGATCATAAAGCGCGGCGGCCATGAAGTCGCGGAACGACGCCGTCCCTCCCCGCGCTTCCAGCCAGCCCATCAGCGACGGGCTCACACCCCGTGCACCGCCTTCTCGCAGCCCTTGATGTCGAGCTTCCCGGAAGCCAGCACGGGAATCTCGTCCACCGGGATGACCCGCTTCGGAATCCACAGCGCGGCCACGCCTTTTTCGAGCAAGGCATAACGCAGATTCGTCACGTCCTCCTCGTTCATACGTTTCGTGCTCAGGAGCACGAGCGCCTCGCCCTTCGCCTCGTCGGGCACCCCGACGACCGCGATGCGGCGCTCGTCCTCGGATTCCATCCCCAGGGCGACGTTGATGAGTTCCTCGACCTTCTCGTGCGGCACCATCTCACCGGCGATTTTCGAGAAGCGCGACATCCGGCCCTCGATGTAGAGGAACCCGTCCTCGTCCATGCGTCCGATGTCACCGGTACGAAACCACCCGTCCTTCAGCACCTCCTCGGTCTGCCGCGGAAGCTTGAGGTAGCCGCCGAAAATGTTCGCTCCCCGGAGCCAGATCATGCCGCTCTGGTCGATGGGCAAGGACTCGTCTGTAGTGGGATCCGTCACACGCAGCGCAATGCCGGGAAGCATCTGCCCTACGGAGCCCTGCCGGTGGCTCGGAATCACCGGACAACCGCCGTCCTCGAGAGGATCCGGCAGGTTCACATTCGTGGCCGGCGACGTTTCGGTCAGTCCGTAGCCTTCGAGCACGTCCTTGTCGAACTTGTCCTTGAAGATCCTGGCGAGTTTCTGCGGCAGCTTCTCCGCGCCCACCACGACGAGCTTCAGCGGCGCCAACTGTTCGGGCCTCACTTTCCTCAAATAGCCCCGGAGAAAGGTCGGGGTCGAGAGGAGCAGGCTGACGCGGTGCTTCTCGATCAGTTCCGCCAGTTTCGGAGGGTCGAGCGGCGAGGGATAGGTGACGAGATCGAGTCCCTCGATGATCGGATACCACAGGGTCACCGTGCAGCCGAAACTGTGGAACAGGGGCAGACAACCGAGCACCCTGTCGTGCTCCTCGAGTTCCAGCCTCCCGCTGAATTGCTTCACGTTCGCGAGCACGTTCCGGTGGCTGAGGGTCACCCCTTTCGGCTCGCCACTGCTCCCGCTCGTGAAGAGGAGCACGGCTTCCTTGTCCCCGCCCTTCTTCGGAATTCCCAGCAGGATGGCCAGAACGGAGGCGGGCAGGAGTTTCGAGAGCGCTCCCCAGAAGATCATCTTCATCTTCAGCACCGGGATGAGCCGCTCGATGTGGATGATCTGCTTCGTCGGCGGCCAAGGGAAGCGCGTCTGCTTCCGCATGAAGGCATCGGCCGTGATGAAGCGGTCGAGTTCCGCCTGCCGGATCGACGATTCCACGGCATCCGCGCCCGCCGTGAAATTCAGGTTCACCGGAATCCTGCCCGCGAGAAGCACCGCGAGGTTCGCGATCAGGCCGCCCTTCCCCGGGGGCAGGATAATGCCGATCCGCTCCGCCTTCGTCTCGCTCCGCAAATGCCGGCTCAAGGCGATGGCCGCCGCGAGCACCTTGTCGAATCGCAGTCTCCCTCCATCGAAGCCGTCGATCACCCACGAGGCCCCCGCATGTTTCTTCAGTCCCCTCAGCAGCGCGTAGGCGAGATGGGAGTCGAGGAGTGGACTCTGGCTGAAGGAAATCTCCGCCGCGCCGAGCATCGCTTCCTGGAAGGCCGGCAAGGTGACACTCGCCCCCTCCAGCGCGCTTCCGAAGACGAAGCCTCCCGCTCCCGCCGGACCGCTCTTCGATTCGATCGAAAGCAGGATGTCCACCGGGCGGCCCACGAAAAGCGGCAGCACCGGCGGGCCCGCTGAAAGCAGCGCCGAAAGCGTTGCCGGTGGCACGCAGCAGTAGGTTGCCGGCTGGGCTTTCACGGGCGCCGGCACGAAGACGAGAATCTTGCCCTCCGCCGTCGTCCCTCCGATCCTTTCGTGCAGACGTTCCCGCTCCGCTTCATCCGCCGGAGGGACGAAGGCGCTTGAAATCACCCCTTCAGCCGCCATCCGGGTCGCGATCACGGGATCCTTCAGGGCACCTTCCTCGACCAAATACTCAAGGTTTCGGCCCTTGAGGCATTCCTCGAGATAGGTCAGTTCGCCACCGTCGAGGCAACTCGGCACGAGAAGACATCCCCCTGCGGGAACATGTTCTACTCCAAAGATGCGGTAGTTTCTGGGAATGATGCTCGGACTGCTGGACATGGGCGCGAAAACAAGAGGCGGAGACTCGGGACGAAATATTCTTCACAGCCCGCTGCCTTGAGCATAGATTATCCCGGATTAACGCCTCCGTGCAAACTTCTCGCTCACTTTGTTCCCTCCCCGACATGAAAGAAACCAACGACACCCGGAAAACCATCTCAGGAATGACACCCCGGGAATACTGGAAGAAGAACATCCGCTGCGTCCTCGTCCTTCTCGCCTTCTGGTTCGCCGTTTCCTACGGGTGCGGTGTCCTTTTCGTCGATGAACTCGATCAATTCCGCCTCCCCGGCACCGGCTACAAGCTTGGATTCTGGTTCGCCCAGCAGGGGAGTATCTACGCTTTCCTCGCCATCATCTGGATCTACGTCTGGTACATGAACCGGCTCGACCACCGCTACACCGGAAAGAAGTAAGGACTCCCCCTTGCTCCCTGCACCCCTGACCCCTGCCACTTTCCCTCTCCATGGATTCCATTCAGCTCTGGACACTCATCCTCGCCGGCCTTTCGTTCTCCCTTTACATCGGCATCGCGATCATCACCCGCGCCAGTTCGACCGGCGAATTCTACATCGCCGGCAAGGGCGTGCCCGCCTACGCCAACGGCATGGCCACCGCCGCGGACTGGATGTCCGCCGCCTCCTTCATCAGCATGGCCGGCCTGATCTCCTTCGCCGGACGCGACGGCTCGATGTACCTCATGGGCTGGACCGGCGGCTACGTTCTCCTCGCGCTCCTTCTCGCGCCCTATCTTCGGAAGTTCGGGAAATTCACCGTCCCCGATTTCGTCGGCGACCGCTATTACTCGCAGGTCGCACGGGTCGTCGCCGTCATCTGCGCCATCTTCGTTTCCTTCACCTACGTCTGCGGACAAATGCAGGGTGTCGGGCTCGTCTTCACGAAATTCCTCCAGCTCAAGCAGGAATGGCACGGCGTCCTCATCGGCATGGCCATCGTCTTCTTCTACGCCGTGCTCGGCGGAATGAAGGGCATCACCTATACCCAGGTCGCGCAATACTGCGTCCTCATCTTCGCCTTCCTCGTCCCCGCCATCTTCATTTCCATCCAGATGACGGGGCATTTCATTCCCCAGATCGGCATGGGAGGGACGCACACGCAAAGCGGCCAATTCCTCCTCGACCGGCTGGACGGACTCAGCACTGACCTTGGCTTCGGGGCCTACACCGCGCGGGGGCGCTCAGTGATCGATCACTTCTGCATCACCGCCGCCCTCATGCTCGGCACCGCCGGGCTGCCACACGTCATCGTTCGCTTTTACACGGTGAAGCGCGTTTCCACCGCCCGCACTTCCGCCGGATGGGCCCTCCTCTTCATTGCCATTCTCTACACCACGGCCCCGGCGGTCGCCGTCTTCGCCCGCACGAACCTGCTCGACACCGTGAGGGACAAGCCTTACGCCGAAGTCCCATCCTGGTTCAAAACCTGGGAAAAGGCGGAGTACATCAAGTTCGAGGACAAGAACGGCGACGGCCTCATCCAATACACCGGCACCAAGAAGGAAGGCCTGCCCGCAAACGAACTGACCGTGAACCAAGACATCATGGTGCTGGCGAATCCCGAGATCGCCAACCTCCCGCCGTGGGTCGTCGGCCTCGTCGCCGCCGGAGCCCTCGCCGCCGCGCTCTCCACCGCCGCCGGTCTCCTCCTTGTCATTTCCACCTCTGTCGCGCACGATCTTTTCAAGCGCACGCTGAACCCGAAGATGTCTGAAAAGCAGGAACTCCGCGTCGCCCGCATCGCCGCCGGCGTTGCCGTCTGCGTCGCCGGCATCTTCGGTGTCGTGAAGCTCGCCTTCGTCGCCGAAGTCGTCGCCTTCGCCTTCGGACTCGCCGCCGCCTCGTTCTTCCCGGCCATCCTCATGGGCATCTTCTCCCGGCGCATGAACCGCGAGGGCGCCATCGCCGGCATGATCGTCGGCCTCGTCTTCACCGCCGCCTACATCATTACCTTCACCTTTTACCACACCGGTCCCGCTGGCGGCGTCCCTTACAAGCAATCCGGCGACTGGCCCCTCTTCGGTATCTCGCCGCAGGGCATCGGCTTCGTGGGCATGCTGATGAACTTCACCGTCGCCCTCGTCGTCTCGCGCTTCACCCCTCCTCCACCGGACGAAATCCGCGAGATCATCGACAACATCCGCCTCCCCGATCCCGTGGAATAGTGGAGGGCAGTCCGCCCTCCCCCACTTCCTACTTCGTATTTCTAACTTCCTCCTTCGATTTGTCCGCCTTCCGGATCGGCTCGAAATCCCCTTCCTCGCAACACGTCACGAATCCTTCGGTGTAGCTTTTCAGCGCGTCCCAGATGTGCCGGATCTGCTGCGACTCGTCGTTCGTGATCCGGTTGTCCGACGCTGCCCGCGAGATTTCCCCGAGAAGTCCGCCGAACTGTTTCACAATCTCGGAGGTCGCGGGCATGACCTCGAAACCCTGCTTGCAACTGCTCGGCGGATTGCGCACGAAATACCCGCCGGCTTGCTCGCAGAGCCAACGGATCAACTCCACGTCCTTCGTGCAGCGCATCAGTTCCACGACCCGGTCCAGCGGATTCCGGCTCCCGCTCCCCGTCTCCGTGCATGGCTCCGTCCACTTGTAAACGAGCGAGAGCGAGACGCCCAACTGGGCGGCAACTTCCTTCGGACCGCAGCGGTCACAGGCGTTCTTGATGATTTCGTGGGATTGCATGGCCCTCCGTCATAGCAATTCCCGCTGAGAACGCCAACCTTGAATATGCGGAAAATGAGCCCACCTTGGCGGCGCCCCCGCCCATAACCCATGAGCCTACCCGCCCTTGAGGATGCCCGTCTCTTCGCCCGACGCAGTTTCCGCAACCTCGCCGCCCCAGACCAGATCGTGCGTTACCGACTCTGCGAGCATGTCGAAAAGAGCGTCATCGCCACGGCCCTCGACGAAAATCTCGATGTCCTCCGAGCTGCGGCCTACCTTCAGGAGGTCGGCGTCATCCACAGTTCCCGCGAGAAGGCGATCTATTCCCTCCAGATGTGCGAGCGCTATTTCGAGGACTCACTCGGCGAACTCGACGAGCGTCTCAAGGACACCATCCTCAATCACGTCCGCACCGGCAAACCCCACACACCGGAAGCCGTCCTCATGCGCATCTGCCACAAGTACGCTGTTACCCACTACCTCGATTACATGCTGCTGAAGCACCAGATTTCGGCGGCGAAGTTCGAGGAACTGCAACTCAAGCGTATTGAAAGCTACGCCGCCGACCTCCGTGCCCATCCGCGAGGCCGGGAGATCGGCTCGATGCTTCATTCCATCTTCTACGCCCGCGGTTCCGTCGCGACGCACCCCTGACAAGAGGACGTCCCGTCCGATTCATCCGACTTTCCTGAAGTTCCCGTTCCGGGCGCACTTCCGTCGGACTTGCGGTCGTCTTCTGCAATCCGTTTGAGGGCTCGCCTCGTGCCTCACTGAATCTGCGGCTCCACGAGCTTCCAAAGCCGACCGTCACTGCGAACAAAGACCGCTCCGCTGGCGAGCGCCGGCGTGCAGAGGATAGTGTCTTCCAGTTCGATCGTGCCCGTGATCTTCGCCTCGCCCTCGCCACTCACATCGACGATCTGGCCGAGGCCCTTCCGCTCGGCGAAAACATAAATGCGGTTTCCGGCCGCGACCGGCGAGCCACTGATCGGGCCTTCGAGCCGGGTGCTCCAGAGTTCCTTGCCCGTCTTCACGTCCGCGCAGTCGATCACGTTCGCGGTGTTGATGGTGAAGATCCGCTCGCCGATCAGAATCGGGCTTGCGGTGCCGGGGCGCAGCTTCCCGACCTGCCAGACCTGCTCGGGAGACTCGCTCCCGTTCGGCTTCAGCGCGGTCAACCCGTTGGAGGGCGTGTAGACGATGCCGTCCGTGCCAACCGCACTGGAGGGGATCGTCGAGGCGCCGCTCTTGAAACTCCATCGGGCCTTGCCCGTCGCCGGGTCAATTCCATCGAGGCCCGCGCTCCCCTGCAGCACCACCGTGGTGTCGCCGATGAGGACCGGCGAGCACCAGTTCGCCTTCTTCGTTCGCTCGATCTTCCACTTGTTCTCTCCCGTATACGGATCGATACCCGCCGCGAAGGATTCACTGTCGTTCTCGATCTGGGCGACCAGGGTGTTTCCGACGAAGACGGGCGAGGAGGCAAGACCAAGGCTGTTGCTCGCGTTCGGATAATCGACGGTCAGGCCGCGCAGCCATTGGAGATTGCCCTCAAGATCGAGGCAGACGAGATCATTCGAGGAATAAAGCGCGAAGATGCGCTTCCCGTCGCTGGCCGGAGTGGGCGCGGCAACACAGGTCTTCTCATGGCTCATCGTCCGTCCGGTGGCCCAGAATTGACGTTCCCACTTCTGCGTGCCTGTTTTTTCGTCGAAGCAGAGGACATGCAATCGTTTTTGTTCGGGGCCTGAGGCGGCGGTCACGATGACATTCCCGTCGACGATGATCGGGCTGGAAAGCCCCCGTCCGGGAAGATCGGCCGACCATGCCTTCGCGAAGCCCGTCGCGGGATACGCGGCGTCCGCTTCGCCGATACCATCGACCCGATTGCCGCGGAATTGTTTCCAATCGCCCCCAAAGGACACCGTGGCGATTGCGAGAGAGAAGGAGAGAATACGTATCATGGCAGCGGAAAGAGTGGGGGTCAGGAAGGATTGGAAGGACGACGGCGGCGACGCGCGGGCGCGTCGTTCCCTTCGGCCTCCGCAGGATCGGGCCGGTTGACGGCGAGGATCGCGGTGCCGGTGGAATCGCAAACACGGAGCTGGAACTGCCATTCGACGGTCCAGCTTTCCGTCTGCTCGTTCTGGCAGAGTTTCACCAGCAGCGTGTTCGCGCCCGCCTTGAGCTGGGCTGGCATGAGGTATTGATCGACCTGCATCCCCCGGTGGTATTCGTCGCGTCCGAAAAGCAGTTCGCCATTCAGCCAGACCTTCCACGCGTTCTTGCAACCGAGCCGCAGTTCGACCGGCCTTGCCTCCGCCGACTCGAATACGGTGTAAGCATAGGCGGTCACCTCCTTGAGGGGGCTGAGCGGTTTGTTAATGTCGACCATGCCGAACTCGTCGCGGGTCACGTAATCGACCCATTTCACTTTCGCGCCGCCCTTGCCCTCGTATTCCGCCTTGAGATCGATTTCCTTCTCGGGAGGAAAAACCGTCTCGAACCCCGTGCCACCGGTGTTGTCAAACGGGCCGATGACCTTCCAGTCCATGACAAAGCCGAAATGGGTCGGCAAATCGACCTTCCCGCCTTTTTCGCGCAGGGCTTCGGCAATCACTTTCACCTGATCGACATCACGCGCGGCGCCGAGGGCCTGCCGGAGCACGACCGCACCCGCCGCCTGCGTGTCGCCCTCCATCAGTGCCTTCCCCTTGTCGATGAGCTGCTGCACGGCCTCGCGGCGCAATTCGTTCGCCGGATCGCCAAGCAGACCGGGCACGAGCGCGTCCGCCAGGTCGGCATCCGCCTTCCGGATGAGTTCGAAGGCCATGCGCCGCGCGTGCGGGTTCCCGCCCGTGTCGAGGAGGAACTCACCGAGCTCCGCCACCGGCAGTGTTCCTCCGCCCTTGAGCGTGCGCGCGACAATGGCCTCAGCGGCCGAACGCAGCCAGTTCGCCGCGAGCGTATTCGCGTCCTTGGTCGCTTCCAGGATGGCGATGATCTCCGTCGGCTCCGCGGCACTCAGCGTTTTCCAGGCGGCAGAGGCTTTGGCGTTGCCCTTGCCTTCCGGGCCCACCGCAAGGAGGGCGTCGATTTCCGGAGAAGCCGCCGCCGAAGCAGCCAGCACGGCGAGAGAGGCGAGGGGAAAAAGAATCCGTCGTTTCATGTCCCCGAAGACTAAGCGATTCGGCTAGCCTGATGCAAGCATTTCAGGTAGGCTCACCCCATGACTCCGAATTCCAAATCCCCGATCTCCTCCCGCCGCCATTTCCTCAAGAGCGCGACCGGACTGGCCGCCGTCGCCGGAGTTTCCGCGACTGCCCACGCGGAGGACGAGGCCAAAGCAGCGTCGGATGCCGAATGGTACACGATCAAGAACGGCCGCATCAACCAGTCCGTCATCCCCTGGTGTTTCAATCCGATGCCGATCGAGGAACTGGCGACCGCCGCCGCGAAGATGGGGCTCAAGTCAGTCGAACTGACCAGTCCGGACCATTGGCCCATGTTGAAGGAACTCGGCCTCACCTGCGCCATCGCCGGCAGCCACGGCTTCGCCAAGGGCTTCGCCCACCGCGAGGAATGGGACGAGTGTATCGAGAAACTCCGCGCCAGCATCGACGCCTCCGCCGCCTTCGGCTGCCCGAACGTCATCACCTTCTCCGGCTTCCGACGCGAACTCACCGACGAGGACGCGCTCCAGAACATGATCGAAGGCCTCAAGAAAATCGTCCCCTACGCCGAGGAGAAGAAAGTCACCCTCGCCCTCGAGATGCTCAATTCCCGCGTCGAC
>JAHEDC010000199.1 GCA_024641425.1 Verrucomicrobiales bacterium
TTATGGTTCTGAACCGGCATTCCGGTGTCGTCTGGTCGAAGTGGGAAACCTCCGGCGCGAACAGGATTGGATTCGAGGGTGGGAATCGCTTCGACATGGTGAACGATGGCCTGGGTCAATTGGGCGGCACGGACATCAGCAACAACTGGACCGTCTACGAAGGCCTGAAATCGGTCACGGACCAGACCATCTTTCTCAACGGCGGCCTGGATGTCACGAAGGCCAATAATCTGGCCCTCGCCGCCGCCTCCTCCGCTAACTACATCCTAGGGGCGAACAATACCGCCAATGGCCTTTCGTCGGACATCGACTTCGCCGAAATCCTGATATACAATCGCGCGCTCTCCACCGCCGAGCGGAACGAGGTGGGTTCCTATCTTGCCGATAAATACGGAATCGCTACCCAGTACGTGCCGGAGCCTGGCTCCGTGACGCTTCTCGCCCTCGGGTTGGCGGGCCTCGCGCTCCGCCGTCGGCGCCTTTAGTCAGCAAGACCGGGGGGCGCCCCGCACTGTCGTGCTTGGGAACGGGCCTTTCGCGGGCGGCGTGAATGGCGCCCAGTCCGACCGGTTTCCGATGGTCCCAGCGCCTTAGTCTAGGGCGGCTGACTCGGCTTCGTAGCGCTCCAGCTTATCGGAGACCTCGCTCCACTCGGTGAAGGCGGTTTCGAGGCCGGCGGCGGCTTCCTTGTATTCCTCGTTCACGGCCTTGACCTTGTCCTGATCCTTAAAGAACTCTGGGTCGGCCATCAGTTTCTCGATCTCGGCGCGGCGGGCTTCGAGCGTGGCGATGGTGGCCTCGACGGTTTCCAACTGCTTCTGGAGCGGGCGAACCTTGTCCGAACGCTGCTGGCGGGCGAGGCTGTCGAGGCGGCGCTGTTCCTTGCGGTTTTTCGGGGTCTCGACGGTCGCGGAGACAGCGGCGCTGGCCTTGGTGGCGCTCGGCGAAGGCGCGGCTTCGGCGGCCTCGCGGGCGAGGTCGGCGCGTTTTTTCTCGAGGAAGTCGCTGACGTTGCCGAGATAGACCTTGGGCATCTTCCCGCCCGGGTAGAATTCGATGACTTTCTCGGTGACGGGGTCGAGGAAGTCTCGGTTGTGGGAGACGATGACGTAAGCGCCGGTGTATTCCTTGAGCGCGCGCTGGAGGACTTCCTGGGAACGCATGTCGAGGTGGTTCGTCGGCTCGTCGAGGATGAGGAAGTTGGCGGGGCGGATGAGCATCTTCGCGAGCGCGAGGCGGCTGCGCTCGCCACCGGAGAGGACGGCGACGGACTTGAAAACGTCGTCGCCGCGGAAGAGGAAGGCGGCGAGGACGGAGCGGAGGTTCCCCTTGGCGTCGCCCCCGGCGGCGCGCTCGATGGTCTGGAGGACGGTGAGTTTCGGGTCGAGGTCCTCGGCGTGGTTCTGCGCGAAGTGGGAGAGGCTGACGTTGTGTCCGAGCTTGCGCTCGCCGCCGGTGAGGGGATCGACGCCCGAGAGGAGGCGGGAGAAGGTCGACTTGCCCGCGCCATTGACGCCGACGATGGCGATGCGGTCGCCGCGCTCGATGCGGAGGTTGAAGTCGCGGAAGATGAGGCGCTCGCCGTAGGACTTGGTGGCGTCGATGAGATCGATGACGGCCTGGCCGGAGCGGGGGGGCTGGGGGAAGGAGAAGGCGATGCTGGAGTCGTCCTCGGGCTCGACCTCGATGCGGTCCATGCGGGCGAGCTGCTTGACGCGGCTCTGCACCTGGGAGGCCTTGGAGGCTTTGGCGCGGAAGCGGTTGATGAAGTCCTCGGTCTTGTCGATCTCGCGCTGCTGGTTGACGGCGGCGCGCTTGATCTGGTCGCGCCGGGCGACACTCTCGGTGAGGTAGAACGAGTAGTTGCCCGCGTATTCCTCGACGCGTCCGTGTTCGAAGGCGAAGGTGCGTGTGATGAGGGCGTCAAGGAAGGCGCGGTCGTGGGAGACGAGGACGAGGCTGCCGTTGTAGCCCTGGAGGTAGCTTTCAAGCCAGACCTGGGAGTCGATGTCGAGGTGGTTCGTGGGCTCATCGAGGAGGAGGACGGAGGGCTCGAGGAGGAGGAGCTTGGCCAGGGCGATGCGCATCTGCCAGCCGCCGCTGAACTCGGAGGTCTGGCGCTCGAAATCGGCGGCGGAGAAGCCGAGCCCGGTGAGGACGCGCTCGATGCGCGGCTTCATGCGGGAGACGTCGTGGTGTTCGAGGTGGAGCTGGAGTTCGCCGTAGACGTCGAGGGCGTCGGCGTATTCGTCGCTGGTGGGATCGAGGATGCCGAGCTGCTCGTCGGCTTCGGCGAGCTTCTTCTGGATCTCCATGACGTTCTCGAAGGCGGTCTCGGCTTCCTCCATGAGGGTGCGGCCCTCGAGGTGGATGCCTTCCTGCGGGAGGTAGCCGACGTTGATGTAGCGCGCCTTGTTGATGCCACCGGAGTCGGCGGTGGCGGTGCCGGCGATGATCTTGAGCAGGGTCGATTTCCCAGCGCCGTTGGCCCCGGCGAAACTGATCCGGTCCTTGGCCCCGACGTTGAAGCAGAGGTTGCGGAAGAGCGTTCGGGCTCCGAACTGGACGGTGACTTTATCGACGGCGAGCACTTTTGAGGTAAGTTGGGATTCGATGGGGGCGGGAGGCGTTTCAGTACGTGCGAAGTCGCGAAGTGCAAGGGGAACTAGAGGGGAAGTATCAGGGATCAGGGGGATCAAGTAGCAAGGAAGTGAGAGGGAGGAGGGGAGAAGTGTGAAGTGGGAGCGCCGGCGGGAGATTCGTTCCCTTGAACCTTCCCTCCTTTTCCCCTACTTGCTACTTGTCCCCCCTGATCCCTGATACTTTCCCCATGCCGCTTCAGATCCAACTCACCCTCCCCGACCTGTGGCAGCAGGAGGCCGTGCAGGCGCTGAAGGGGGGGGCGGACGTGATCGTGGACGCGCCGACCGGGGCGGGGAAGACATGGGTCTTCGAGCTGTTCGCGAAGGCGGCGGGGTTCGGGAAAAACGGAAAGGGGCAGGCGGTCTTCACGGTTCCGACGCGGGCGCTGGCGAATGACAAGTGGTCGGAGTGGAAGGCGAAGGGCTGGAAGGTCGGGATCGCGACCGGCGATGTGGCGGAGGACGTAAACGCGCCGGTGGTGGTGGCGACGCTGGAGACGCAGCGGGAGCGTTTCATTCAGGGCCTCGGGCCGGCGCTGCTGGTGGTGGATGAATACCAGATGCTGGCCGATGAATCGCGCGGGGTGAATTATGAACTGGTGCTCGCGCTCGCGCCGCCGGGGACGCAACTTTTGCTCCTGAGCGGGAGTGTGGCGAATCCGGGGGAGGTGGCGGACTGGTTGCGGCGGCTGGGGAGGACGGTGGAGCTGGTGCGGGTGAAGGAACGGCCGATTCCGCTCGACGAGGAAGCGGTCGAAGCCCTGCCACGCGCGCCGAAGAAGGTCGAGGGCTTCTGGCCGACGCTGGCGGAGCGGGCGATGATCGCGGACCTGGGGCCGTTGCTGATTTTCGCGCCGCAGCGGGCGGGGGCGGAGAAGATCGCGCGGAAGATCGCGGCGGCGTTTCCGGAGGATGACCCGATCGAGCTTCCGGAGGCGCAGCAGAAAATGGCGGGGAAGGAACTCACGCGGATGTTGCGCTCGCGGGTGGCCTACCACCACAGCGGATTGTCGTATGCGGCGCGGGCGGGGATCATCGAGCCGCTGGCGAGGAAGGGGCAGTTGCGGGTGATCGTGGCGACGATGGGACTGGCGGCGGGGATCAATTTCTCGGTGCGTTCGGTGCTGGTGTCGGATACGAAATACCGGACGGGGCCGTTCGAGGAGCAGTTGCGGCCGGACGAGCTGTTGCAGATGTTCGGGCGGGCCGGACGACGGGGATTGGATGACGCGGGCTATGTGCTGGCAGGTGCCAAATTTCCCCGCCTCATGGATGCGACGCCGCGGCGGCTGCACCGGGTGAACGATATCGAGTGGCCGACCTTGCTGCGGGTGATGGATCGCGCGGCCGCGGAGGGACGCGAGCCCTTTGAGGCGGCTCGGGAGTTGCTGGGGCGGCTTTTCGGAAAGCAAACGGTGAAGTTGGGGCTCGAGGAGGATGCGGTGGAAGGCGAGGCGGGCGAGGGAAATGTCTTCAACCTCGGCCCGAAGCGCGACGAAATGCTGAACGCGGCGGGGGCATGGGAAGCGGTGCGCGAGATCCGCACCGCGTGGCGGCCGGTGGGCGAGTGCCGGGTGCGGGTGCGGGTGCGGGTGCGCGAGCGTTGGATCGAGGCCGTGCGGGCACCCGAGTTTGTGCGGAAGTTAGGAAAGGGAAGCCTGTGCAAGCTGCGCCGGGAGACAGGATTCGTCTATGGGTTGGAATCGAAGCTGGCGCGCCGGAACGGGCCGGACTTCTGGGAGCCGCTGCCGTGGGTGAGGAAGGCGCTGGAGCTCGGTCGCGACGTCCGTTTTTCCGAGGCCGAGATCGGGAGTCTGGTCGCGGAGGAAATCGCAGCGAAAACGGAGGGGATGCGGGCTGAGGGCGTCGTTGTTCGCGGAGCCTTGATCGCGGCGCAATTCGATCTTTCGGGGATCATGGTCGAGGCGACGCTCGATGCTTCGGGCGCGCCCTTGATCGAGCCCCCGCGAAGGACGGTCGCGGTCGAAACGGCAAGCGGCTTCGCGGGTGCGAGCGGTCGCCGGATTGATCCACCGCGCGGAACGGCCGCGCACGCGTGGCGGGCCCTTGGTTTGGTCGACGAGAACGGGGTGCCGACGCGGCGCGGGCAGGTCGTCTCCCGATTCCAGCGCGGCGAGGGATTGATGGTAGCGGCGGCGCTGGAGGACGCGACCTACCCCGTGGAAGAACTGGCCTGGCACCTCGCGAACCTCCGCGCGGGTTTCCGCTTCGACGACACCGGGGGCGGCGGCAGCGAGCGCCTGGCGGCGGTCTCGCGGATGCTTTTCGGGATGGTCGATCACAAGGGCTACCTCGAACTCGGCCTCTGCCCCGGCTACGGGGAAGGCGCGGCCGAGTTGCTCGAGGAAACGCTCGTCGGCAAGACCCGCCCCAGCGCCGCTGTCTCCGAGATTCTTAGCGGCGGCGACATCGAACGCGCGCAGGTCGAATGGCTCAGCCTCCTCCGCCACATCGTCCACGCGCCGGACATCGATTGGGATCGCTGGCACGCGCTTAAGAAGGCCGCGGAAGCGCTCCTAACCCGTTTCGACAAAATCACCCGCCCCCACGACCTCCCGCCGTTGCCCGGACATATCCTGAACCATGCGGTGAAGCTGAAGCTGTGGGCGGGGGCGTTTTAGATTATTCCTCCCTCAGAATCGCCAAGGGCGGATGGGAGGTGATGCCTCGGCTGAGAAGGAGTCCGGCGAGGACGGTGATGAGGACAGTGGCGCCGCCGACGCTCCAGAGGGGGAAGCTGTGGGCGAGGAAGTCGACCTTGAAGGCGAACCTGGCGACGGCCCAGCCGGCGGGAACGGCGAGGAGGGCGCCGGCGAGGGCGGAGAAGGTGCCGAGGAGGAAATACTCGGTGAGGAAGATGGCGCGCACCTGTTTCCGCGAGGCCCCGAGGGTGCGGAGGAGAACGCTTTCGGCGACGCGGGCGCGCTTGCCGGCGAGGATGACGGCGACGAGGATGAAGGCACCTGTGACGACAGTGAAGAGGGCCATGAAGCGGATGACGTAGGCGATCTTGTCGAGGATGGAGCGGATGGTCTGGAAGATGGCGGTCACGTCGATGATGGTCACGTTCGGGAACTCGCGGACGGCCCGGCTCTGGAGCGAGGCGGACTTATCCGGAGCATCGACCCGGGTCGTGACGACGCCCATGGCGGGCGCGTCCTCGAGGGTGCCGAGGGGGAAGATGAGGAAGAAATTGAGGCCCATCGAATCCCACTCGACCTTGCGCAGATTGGCGACCTTCAGATCCATCGGCTTGCCCTCGATTTCCACGGCGAAGGTATCGCCGAGTTTTATCTTCATCTCGCGGGCGATGCCTTCCTCGACCGAAACGGGCACCGGGGCCTGAGGATCGGCGCTGCGGTCGAAGCGGTCTACCCACTCGCCTTCGAGGAGGGTTTCGGAGTCCTCGAGTTTTTCGCGGAAGGTCGAGCGCAGGTCGCGGCGGAGAACCCAATTCGGAATCCGCGTCTTGGGATCGTCCTGGATTTCCTTCATCGTCTTCCCGTGGATGCCGCTGAGACGCATGGTGACGAGGGAGGCCGATTCAAGCGACTCGAGGCCGAGATCGGCGAGGATTTTCTCGACGCCCGCGCGTTGCTCGGTTCGGACGTCGATGATGAAGACGTTCGATTTCCCGCGGATCGAGCCCTTGTCGAGTTGGGCGCGGAGGAGGTTCTCGGCGAGGAGGAGGGTCATGATGAGGCAGGAGCCGAGTCCGGCGGAAAGGAGGAAAAGGAGCGTCTGGTTGCGGGGACGGTGGAGGTTGGCGAGTCCCTGGCGTGCGGTATACGGCCAGCGGCGGCGGACAATGAGGCGGGCGAGGCGCATGATGGCCTTACCGGCGAGGGCGAGGGCTCCGAGGATGATCGCGAGCGCGATGACGAGGCCGAAGCCGAGCTGCTTCTGCTTCGGCGGACTGATCTGGTAGGCGACGAGGAGGAGGACGCCGACGAGGGCCGCGACGCAGAGCCAGGTCAGCGGATCCCGCCAACCGGAGCGTGTGGGGGCGACATCGCTGCGGATGGCGGCGAGGGGTGAGACTCGGCGGACGCGGATGAGCGGGAAAAGCGAGAAGGCGAGGCAGAGGAAGAAGCCGATGGCGACGGCGGAGAGGATGGCTCCGGGCGCGAGGGCGAAGTCGACGGGGAAAGGGAGTTGTTCGGCGAAAAGTACGGGCACGGCGCGCTGGATGAGAAGCCCAAGGGCGACGCCGCCGAGCGTGCCGAGGATCCCGAGGGCCATGCCTTGGACAAGAAAGACGGCAAAGGCGCGCGAGGGCGGACAGCCGAGACAGGCAAGCGTGGCCACGGTGCGGATGCGTCCTGACACATGCACATGGATCGCGCTGGCCACGCCGATGCCTCCGAGGAGCAGCGCGATAAATCCAGTGAGGGCGAAAAAGGAATAGAGGTTGTCGAGCGCGCGGCCGAGGCGGCGTTGGCGGTCGGCGGCGGTCTCGGCCTTGACGCCTTCCTCCGGTGGCGTTTGGAGATCCGGGACGGTCGTGCCTTCGGGGAGGCGCAGATAGGTGCGGAAGCTGGTCAGGCTGCGGTCGCCGAGGAGGCCGGTCTTCGCCGCCTCCGCGTAGGGAAGGAAGATCTGGGGGGCGAGGGCGGAAAAATTCGAGGCGCGCGGGGGCGAGACGACGAGGCTGCCGGCGACAGGAAGGACGACGAGTCCGATCCGCGCCTGGTCGCCGACCTTGACGTCGAACTGCTCCATGACCGACTGCTCGACGATGACGGCCTCGCCTTTCCGGAACGCTTCCCAGGCTTCCGGCGGATCGGTGGTGGCCTCGCCGTAGAAGGGGAAGCCGGGATCGGTGGCGCGGATGTTGACGATGCGCGTGCCGTTGTTCTTAGGGAAGAGGATCATGGTGCCGAAGCTGACCTCGCGGGCACGGTCGGCTGGCGGGGCGAGGGCTTCGATCTTGGCGCGCGTCTCGTCGGACATCTCGCGCCTGGAGGTGAAGGCGACATCGGCCCCGAGGAGGGCCTTGGCCTGGTCGGCTACGGCGCTCTGGAGATTCTCCTTGAGCGAGCCGATGGCGACGAGGGCGGCGATGCCGAAGATGATCGACGAGGAAAAGAGGACGAGCTTCCGGCGCTCGCGGCGGCTATCGCGCCAGGCCATGCGCAGGATCCAGCCGAGGCGGGAGAGGGTGGTGTGGGGAGGCGGGGCGTCGGGCATGGTCACCGGGTCAGGGTTCGCTGCCGTTCGTTGCGCGCCCGTCGCTCATGCGGATCTGGCGCGAGGCAAGGCTGGCGAGACGGAGGTCGTGGGTGACGATGACGAGAGCGGTGCCGGCTTCGCGGTTGAGGTCGAAGAGCATGTCCTCGATGCGCCCGCTGGATTCGCCGTCAAGGTTGCCGGTCGGTTCGTCGGCGAAGAGGATCTTGGGCGCGTGGACGAAGGCGCGGGCGAGGGCAACGCGCTGCTGCTCGCCGCCGGAGAGTTGAACCGGGAAATGGTCGAGCCGCTGGCCGAGACCGACCTTTTCAAGAAGCGCGCGGGCCTTGGCGCGGTCGGGGCGGCGCGAACGGAGTTCGAGGGGGACGAGGACGTTCTCCAACGCGGTGAGCGTCGGGAGGAGCTGGAAGTTCTGGAAGACGAAACCGACGCTTTCGTTGCGGAGGGCGGCGCGGGCGTCTTCGGTAAGGTCGTTCAGGCGACGACCATCGAGGGTGACGGTACCGGAGGTCGGGGTGTCGAGACCGGCGCAGAGACCGAGCAGGGTCGTCTTACCACTCCCGGAGGGGCCGACGATGGCCACGGTGTCGCCAGGCTCGACGGAAAGGTGGACGTCGTGGAGGACGGTGAGGGTGCCGCTGGGGATGCGGTAGGATTTGGTGAGACCGTCGGCTTCGAGGAGGGGCATGAGGGGGGAAGGCGCAGGGGGCAGGGGATCAAGGAGCAAGGAAGGGGGAATGACCAATTAGGCGAAGGATTGGCGGAGTGGGGAATAGGGAGTAGTTTCGGGGATGTTCAAAAATCCGGCAATCTGGGTGCTGCGCGCTGCTTTGGCAAGGCGGGGTGTTGTCGTGCGCTGGAGGGATTACGAATCGGGGGAATGAAGCGACGCGATGCCAGCGTGGAGGGAATGACGGAGCGCGCCGAATGGGTGCGGCGGATTTCCTGCCTTGGGATGCTGCTGGGGATGTTGCTTTCGTGGAAGGTTTGGATCTCGGAGCGGGTTTTTCCGCTGGCTCCGGTTTGGGATGCGGTCGCCGGATGGCCGCATGCGGTGGCAGGAGTGCTGTATGCGGTCGCGTTGCTGTTGCTCGCGGCGATGGTGGTGTGGCCTCGTGGAGGACGGGGGATGCGTGGAACGCTGGGCGTGTGGTTGATGCTGATGCTGGTGCTCTTTCTTCAGGATCAAATGCGCTGGCAGCCGTGGGCCTACCAGTATGTGCTCTGTCTGATTCCGTTCCTTTTTGCGGAGAGAAACGAGCGGGCCCTCCTGCTTGCGGCGCGGGTGATCTTCATCGCGACCTACGTCTGGGGCGGGTTGCACAAGTTGGGCACCCCCTTCGCGCGATTTTTCGAGACGACCTTGGCCAAGAGCCTCCTTGCCGATGCTGGAGAGGTGACACGAACCTTGGTATTGGGAGCCGGGCAGACGATTCCCTTCGCGGAAATTCTGATCGGGGTGCTGCTCGTTGTGCCGAAATCGCGGAAGTTCGGTGTCCTCTTCGCCTGTCTGATGCACGCCGGCATCCTTCTCTGGAAAGGCCCTTTCGGCGATGCGAGCAACTCGGTCATCTGGCCGTGGAATGCCTGCATGATCGTGTTGGTCATCCTGCTTTTTCCGAAAGGCGAGGCGATCCTGCCGGCAAAGGAAAAGGCAGGATCGCCAAGCCTTCGAGTCGTTACGGTCATCATCGTGATCCTCGTTGGCATCATGCCGCTTTTCTCGCTCTTCGGGAGATGGCCCCGTTACCTGTCATTCCACCTCTATTCCGGGCACCAGCAGCGGATGCTGGTGGGCCTGAAACCATCGGGAAAAGCGAAACTCGGCGAGGCATTCCGACCCTCTATCCGCGAGTCGGCGAACTGGCCTGGTTACAGTGAGATCGAGGGCATGACCTGGGCCTTCGATGACTTGAACGTGCCTCTCGTGAGTGACGATGACGTCATCCTGCAAATTGCGAAGCAACTTGTCGCAAGGGGGGGGCTTACCGACAACGACGGCTTTGTTTACATCGATTACCCGATGCTCCTCAAGGAACGCGGATGGCGGCGTTACCTGCCGTCGGAGATCGCAACGATGGAGGAGTTCGGGCCTCCGACCCGTTGAGCGATCGGCGATTCAACCGTCCGATTCCTCATTGCGCTCAGCTCGAGGCCCGTGCCGGTTGCGAACCGCCATACTTCGGGCCGACCGGTCACTCGCCTCCCGCATGTTCGCGCCCGAGCCCGAACTCGCTTCCCATCCGGACGACCTTGCCCTCCTTCAGGTGGACTTCGATGAATTTCGAACTGCCGACGGGCTGCCCGTTCTCGTCCTTGAAGGAGGCAACTTTTTTCTTCGTCCTCGCGTCGAAGATGTCGGGGGTGTGGCAGTAGGCGAAGTGGCCGTCGAGGCTGAAGCAGACCCAGCCGTGACCGCCCATGCTGAGATCGAGGTGGCCGGTTTGGACGGGCGGCCTTTCCGTCATGTCGAAGGTGAAGAGTTTCTTCCCGTCCTGGTCGCTGATCCAGAGTTCCTTCTCGTCGGGCGTCATGGCCGTGCCGTGGGTGCGGTGCGCGATCGGTTTGCCTTCGAATTCCGCGAAGACGCGATGCGGCACCGTGCCATCCTC
>JAHEDC010000200.1 GCA_024641425.1 Verrucomicrobiales bacterium
GTTCAGTCCAACGTCGCTCCAATACACGCTCAGCAACTCCGGGCAAACGGCGCTGGATTGGACGGCGACGAAGGCGGAAAGCTGGGTCACCCTGAGCAACGCGGGCGGCACCTTGGCGGCGGGGGCCACCACCACGGTGACGGTCTCGATCAATGGGGGCGCCGCTGTGCTGGTTGTCGGCGGTTACAGCGATACGGTGAGCTTTTCCAACGTCTCCAACAACAACGGCAACACCACACGGGGAGTAAGCCTGACGGTGAATGCGATCCCCGTGACCATCGCGCTGGGAGGACTAGGGCAAACGTACGACGGCGTTTCAAAACCCGTCATCGTCACCACCGATCCAACGCCGGTGGCTTACGCGATCATGTATGAAGGATCTGCCGAAGCGCCGACCGGTGCGGGGACTTACAGCGTGCAGGTTACTGTCACGGAGCCGGATCACGCCGGATCGGCATCCGGGTCTTTGGTGATTGCCAGGGCCATGCAGACGGTGGATTTCGATGCTCCTGCTGCGGTGACGGTCGGCGCTGCTTCGTTCGGATTGTCGGCGTCCGCCACTTCCGGGTTGCCGGTTTCCTTTGCCAGTTCGGACCCACTGGTCGCCACCGTGTCGGGAAACACCGTGACCATCGTGGGTGCCGGTGCGACCACCATCACGGCAACGCAAGCCGGGGATTCGAACCATCTTCCCGCAGATGAAGTGTCGCAGCCGCTCGCTGTCCTCTCGGTGTACGAAGGCTGGGCCAGCGGTGATTTCGAGGAGCCCCTGACGGAAATCCAGCCCGGCGACGATCCGGATAATGATGGCCTGACCAATCTCGAGGAGTTCGCCTATGGCACCGATCCAACCGTTTCCACGTTCGACCTGGTCGCATACGGCGCAGGCGTTGTCACCGCACCCGGCCTCCCGTTCATCGTCAGGGAGGAAGGGATTTATCAAGCCGTATTCGCCCGCCGAGCGGATCACGTGGCGGCGGGGCTGACCTACACTCCGCAGTTCAGCGCGGATCTGTCCCCGGACTGGACCACGAGCAACGCCACGCCCGCCACTGAAGCCACCAACGGGATCATCGAGGTGGTGAAAATTCCATTTCCGGGGCCGGTTCCGACGTCGGACGGACCGAGGGAAGCCGGGTTTTTCCGCCTCAGCGTATCGCTCACGCCCTGATTCTTCCTCCTAAGGCATCGACGGGAAGTCCGGCAACGAGAAAGCACGCAGCAAACTCGCCTCGCTTTACCCATCAATGCGATCCTGAAGATCTACCCGCAGCAGAGGATCACCTACTGCTTCACCAACGACTCAAGATAGTCGAGGAGGCTGGCGAACTCGCGGACATCGAGGGCGTTGATGAGCCCGGGGGGCATGATCGAGGTCGGGAGTTTGTCGCGTTTGGCGATGTCCCTCACGGCGAGGGTGTGTTCGACGGCGGCGATGTCGCGGAACTTGATCTCGTCGGCGCTCTCGAAGGTGATGAATCCCATCGAGGTTGTGCCGGCCTTTTCGGTGATGATCTCGGAGACGAAGCCCTGGGCGATGGTGCGGTTGGGATCGAGGATGTTCTGGGCGAGTTCGGCGCGGGGATAAGTCTGGGCGATGTTGCCGAGATACGGGCCCTTCGGTGGCTGATCCTGGCTGACGGTGTGGCAGGCGACGCATGTCTGCGTGGTGAAGAGCTGTTCGCCGAGTTTGACGTCGCCCTTTGCGTTCGCGACCTGCGCGAGGACATCCTCCGGCTTGAGCGTGCCGATAAGCGGGCCCTTGGCGACAGTGCTTTCCTGGAGGTGCATCGCGGTCGCGGCTCGTTGGGCGGCGCTGGCGACCGCAGGGGCGCCATCGTTGATCGAAGCGAGGATTCTCGGGGCGTAGGCGCTGAAATTGGCGAGAGCTGCGGCCTCAATGATCTGGGCTCGACGTTTGGAATCATTCCATCCTGCGTCGAGGGCTTTGGCTGAAAGCTCGCGGGCCTCGGGGCTGCCGGCTTTGCGGACGGAGAGGGCAAGCAAGGCGGCGTCGGCCCAGGCGGATTTCACGCCGTCGAGTTTTTCGGCGGCCTTCTCGAGGAACTGGTGGTGGTTTTCGAGTTTTGGAGACTGGAGGAAGGCCTCCCGGGCGGTGTCCGATTTCTGTGCGCTTGTTAGGTGGGCAAGGGCGTCCAACGAGGCGGCGCAGGCTTCGTCGCCATCGACTCTGCCGAGAGCCGTGATGGCATTGGCGAGAACGGCGGGATCCAGCTTGGCATTGCGGGCCGTTGAAACGAGGAGCGGCAGGGCACCGGCGGGAATGGCCTCCGATTTCGCAAGCTGGGCGATCGCCTTCGGAACGAGCGCGGGATCCTTGGTTGCGAGAGCGAGGACGCGACCGAGGGCGTCGCCGGTCTCCATGCGGTTGCGGCTCATTTCGGCGACGAGGAACGAGGCTTCTTCGGGCGCGGCTTTGTCGAGAACGCTTGTAAGGGTAGCGGCGATCTTCGCGCTTTCGGCCCAGGTTTCGGGCTGGTAATAGGGCCCGCGGGTGTCGGGGCGGGTGCCCCAGCTATCGCCCTTCCAGGTGCCTTCGTGGTGGTAGAGGCGGCAGAGGGCGGCGAGGATCGGTTGGCGCTTTTCGCCGGTCGTGGAGGCGAGGCGGGCGACGAGGCCGTCGACGCTGGCAGGGGCATGAATCATGGCGAGGGCGCGCGCGGCTCCGGCGCGGGCGGCGTCGCTCGCGGTGGAATCGTCGAGCACGGCGAGGCAGGGCGCGACGGCTTCGAGGAACGCGAGGCACCGAACGACGGTGTGGGCGACGACGGGATCGGGATCGCCGAGGAGTGTGGCAAGGTTAGGGTTCCCGTCGAGTTTTCCGGAACGCGTCAGGGCGAGGGTCGCTTCGAGACGGACGCGGGGATTGGGCGAGGCGGTGAGGTCTGGGGTGGCGGCATTCTCGAACGCGCGGATGGCGTAGGGGAGAAGGGGATCGTCGCCGGCGGGAAGGGCGGACGGAGACTTGCCCCCGAGCGAGAGGGCGTAGGCGGCGGTGACTCGGGAGGCGAGCGGCTTCGCCTTGTCGCTCATGAGGGAAGCCAGGGCGGCGGCCGAGTTTCCGAGACCGCGACGGACGAGGGTGCGCTGGGCTTCGAGGCGGCGGCGGTGGCTCGGAGACTCTAGTTGGGCGACGAGTTGCGTGTCGTCGAGACTGCCGAAGTCGGGCATCGCGTCGGGCTTGAATCCCTTCGGCGTGACGCGGACGATGTAGCCGACGTTCGGGCCTTCCCAGTCGAAGGTGGCGCCCTTCCAACTGGCGAGGTAGACGTGGCCCATGCCGTCGACATCGCAATCGGTCGGGCGGGTCACGCGGATGAAAGCTTCCGGCTTGGCGGTCTCGGCGAAGGTCGCGCCCTTCGGCGCGACGCTCTGGTGCCACAACGCGCCCGTGCCCCAATCGCAGGTGAGCGGGCCGTTCCATTTTCCGAAGCCGGGCTCGTCGATGTAGACCGCGCCGCAGCCGGAACCGCCGCCGTAGTCGGCGAGCGGCTGGACGATCTCGTCGTTGAAGTTCATGTAAAGGCGCGGATAGCCGTGGTTCTCCAGGCCGGAGAAATGGTGGAAGCGGATGTCCCAGCCCCCGCCGTCGTTCGTGTTGTCACGGGCGAAGATGTCCATGAGCGGACTGATCGCGACCTCGAGGATATTGCGGGTGCCGTCCGAGTAGATTTCCAGATTGCTGCCGTCGGGACGGAAGCGGATAACGCCGCCGCCGCGGTGCTGGAGATGGCGACCGTCGGTGCCCACGGCGTCCATGAAGCCGAAGTCGCCGCCCGCAATGTAGAGCCAGCCATCGATGCCGAGGCTGAGACCATTCGTGGTGTGGTCGGCGGGCCGATCCTTGAAGCCGAAGGCGATGCCCTCGATAAGCGTTTTCGATTCGTCGGAAACGCCATCGCCGTCCTTGTCGATGAAAACGCTGACATGCGGAGGATGGACGAGATAGAGCCGATCCTGATCCCAAACGAGGCCGCGCGGCGAATCGATGTCCTTGACGAATTCCTTCACCTCGTCGGCGCGTCCGTCCTGGTCGGTGTCGCGGAGGCGGAGGATGCGTCCGCGGTGGGGCTTGCGCCCGAGCGAGCCATTGCCGTCGGAGGAGACATAGAGGTCGCCGTTCGGTGCGGCCGCGACATAGACCGGATAGTTCGCGGCGGCGGCGCTGGCGAAGAGGCTCATCTCGAAATCCTCGGGAATCTTGACGTCGCCGAGGATGGCCGCTTCCTCGGCGGGAGTGAGGTTCACGATGGCGGGCGGGACGTTACCCTGTTCCTTGTAAGGATCGGCGGCGGCGGCCTTTTTCATTTCGGGGGTCATCTTCGGGGCGATCGATTTCACGCCTTCGGCCTTGACCGTGATCTCGCGGATGCTGGCCCAACCGCCTGCGGAGGTACCGGTGCAGGTGATGCGGACGAAGCGGACTTCTTTCGCGGGGAAGTCGGCGTTGGTGTTACCGGACTTTGGATTCGCGGTCGCGTCGGAGAGTAGCGTCCACGCCTTGCCATCGAGCGAGCCTTCAATCTTGTGCGCGTAGGCGTTGTTCTCGCTCTCCCAGACGATCTTCACGCCGGCGACCTTCTGGGCCTTATCGAAATCGAACTGAAGCCACTGCGGCATCCCCGCTCCGCCCGCGCACCAGCGGGTGTCGTGGTTGCCGTCGAAGGCGCGCCAGGCGAGGTTGTCCTTTCCCGTCTCCTCGCTCGAGGCGGAGGGGACGATGACGGTGGCATCCTTCGGCGGTTCCGGAAGTTTCGGCGGCGGCGGCGCGATCTTTTCCAAGACCGTCACCTTGCCCGCGTCTCCCGCGTAGGCGACGAGGTGGGCGTCGTCGAGCTTATCGCAGGCCCAGAGCAAACCACGGACGACGAGGTCGAGGTAACGGTCGTCGGCCACCGTCTCGTTGTTGTGACCGATCGTGGTGCTGAAACTGCGCGCGCCTTCGGTCTCGTTCGTCCAGGCGACGACGAATTCATCCGCCTTGCCGTTTGGTTGTGTCTGCTTTCCCTTGGCGAGCGCCTTTCCGCCGAGAATGGCGACGTTGTTGTAGAGTTCCTCGTTGATCGTCGTCCAGTCGCCGAGCGTCTTCGTGATCGGATGGGCCTTGTCGGTGAACGTGATTTCGATGGGCAATTGGGGGCCGTGTCCGCTCGACTGGAGTCCGAGATACTTGAACCAGAGATCGGTGCCGGTGCGGTAACAATGCATCGCGCAATGGAGGTTCACCGAGGGCACGGTTTTGTGGGCGTTCACGATGTTCTCGACGTAGGGCATGTCCTTGACATCGGCCGCACACTCGTCATGGATCACGACATCGTAGCCCTGCGCCCAGTCGCCCGTCTCATACATCGGGAAGCGGGGCGAGGTGCCGCCGTCCGTGCTGTAGACGACATCGACGACGACATTCGCGCGCTCCTGGATGCCGGCGCTGAGGAGCTTGTGCTGGGTGGCGTAGTCGTGGCAGCATCCGCCGCAGACGAGCAGGGCGCGGAGGGGTTTGGACTTATCCGCCTTGGCCTGGGTTCCAGCCCGCGGGAGGGCGAGCAGGGTACAGGCGAGGACGGCCAACGGAAGGAATGGTTTGCGGGTCATGAGGCCGCAAGTGTGGATGCGGAAATCCTCGCGGTAAAGCCCCGAAGCGGCGCTGAGTGCTAATCCCCGTGCGATCAGTTTCTTTCCACGCGATAGCGGAGGAAGATGCGGCCCTGGGCGTTGAGATCGACGCGTTTCACGGTGCGGCCGGCGGCGTCGGTGGTGGTGGTGAGGGAGGGCGCGGTGGCGCTCCAGGTGTTCAGATCGGAGGAGACCTCGAAGATGACGCTGAGGTCGGGAGGGATGAGTTTCGGATCGTAGATCGCCTGCAACACCCGCTGGCCCGGGGCAGTTTCGACGAAGGCGATCTCGGGGGCGGTGCCGCGGCTGACGCGCGAGATGTCGAGTCCGAAGGCGCGCTCGACAAGGTCGGGGAGTCCGTCGCCGTCGAGATCGGCGTTGGCGGCGTCGGCGCCGATCTCGATGTTCACGCGGCCGAGATTCGAATCCGTGCGGTTGTCGCGGGCGCAGTAGTTGAAGTAGTCGGTGCCCGCGAAGCCGGGATTCGGCGTGTAGGCCACCAGGGCACCGCTAATCGAGAGCGTGCCGTGCTGCGGGGGATCAACGATCCGGTAGCTCAGCGAGGGCGTGTCGGCATCGCTACCGAGGAGGTCGGCCATGACGGTGGTCCCGGTTTCGGTTTGGATGGCGAAGCTCTGGACGACCGGTTTGGCCTGGCGGAAGTTCCGGCTTTCATTCGGCCCGTCATGGCAGTCATAGCAACTGACTCGCTGCCCCTGCCAAAAGCTCACGGTGCCGAACTTCTCGGTCGGGAACGCGCGGGGGCCGAGGGCCTTGGAGAGTTCGGCACCCTTGCTGTCCGTACCGTGGCAGGCGTTGCAACTGCTGACATCGCGGAAATCGCTCTGTTCCGGAATGTAATCGTGGTGTTCCTTGATCCACCAGGAACCGATGCCGTGCATGCCGTGAGGGCCGCCATTGACGGTACGGGTGTGGGAGACATCGTTCTGGTGGCAGACCGCGCAATCGCCGATCGTTCCGACATGACCCTGGAGGGTGAGGGACTGGATGTTGTCATTACGCTCGCTGGTCGGATATACGGCATGCGGGGATCCGTGGCAGGCCGAGCAGGTCAAGTCGCCGTGGCCGTGGGAGAAACGGAAAAGGGAAACGCCGGGAGCGGGGGAATCGGGCTTGGTCGCGAAACGGTCGTCGGCGGGCTGGCGCACGGTGCCATTGGCGAGGAACGACGAGGTGAAGCGCACCTGGCCCGCGTTGTTCGTGTGGGTGCCAGTGTGGCAGCTCTGGCAATTCGGTTCATCGAACCAGCCCGCGCGACCGGGAGCGCCGACGTCCGCCATGCCGCCGTGGCAACTCTGGCAGGACATGAGCGGTTGGCCGAAATGATCCGAGGCGCGGCCCATCGCGCCGCGCAGGCATTTTGTCTGTTTGCCAGGATGACACTGGTAGCAACTGGCGCGCTGGATCGAGGCCCCGAGTTGTTCTCCGGTGATCGGGTCCTGGGCGGTGGCGTGTTTCGCGTGCATGGCTTGGGTGAGTGGCGGCACGCCGACGGCGCCCGTAGTGCCGAGCGCGTTGCTGCCATGGCAACTGGCGCAGAGAATGGGTTTCGCGTGCGAGACGACCGAATCGTAGAGACCGAGTGTCGAATAGCCGACCTGCGCGAGGGCGGCAAGGTAGGCGGGACTGGCGAGGTGGCGGCCGTCGTGCAGCCTGAGGATATTCAGCCGGTAGTCGCGCACGGGATTGGCATCGTTCGACCAGCCGGTGGCAGGTTCGGCGGCGGTTTGGGTGCCGCTGGCGTGGCAGGTGACGCAATTCATCTCGGCGGAGACGGGTGCGGTGACCAGGGTGTCGGCGAGCAGGGAGCCGGCGGCATTGCGCGCGGTGACGCGCACCAGCGGATACGGTTGATCGTCGCCGAACTTATTCTTCGGGATGAGGGGAATGCCCTCCGCCGTCCACCAGTTATGGGTGGCGCTCCAGTGCATCGGCTGCGGGGTATTGCTGATTCCGGGCATGGCGTTGCCGATCAGGCCAACGTCTCCCGGAAGGTTTGCACCGAAGAGTTGCTCGGCGTATTGCCAGAAGTTGGTCTGGGGAATGGAGGTGCGGGTTTCCGATCCGTCGGGATCTGCCGCCGCTTCATAGTAGAGGGTGACGCCGCTTCCTCCGGCGACTTTCTGGCCGCTCTTGTTGATCAGTTGGGCATTCAGCGTGTTGAAGGGCGGGAGGATGGCGAAGACCGAGAAGTCCTCGTCCATGCAGTGCATTCCGAGGTCGTTCCAGGTCGTGAGGGTCCAGCCCTGCGAGGGCTCGGGATCCGGGGAATCGGCGGAGACCTTGAGCAGGAAGCCGAAGCCGACCGCGAGGAGAAGCGGAGTCGCGAGAAGCAGTTTTTGGGAGAGGGGCTTCATGGCGTCTTAGGGATGGTTGAGATGAAAATAGCGCCTGGGTGCTTCCTGCGGGTCGACGGTGACGCGATGCATCGCTCCCAGCTCCGTGATCGGGCGCTCGGAAGGCAGCCAGGAACCCGGGCTCATGTCCGGGCTTTCCTCCAGAATCCAGCCGGGAGGGTCGGTGGGCCATTCGATGGTGAAGGGTCCCCCGGCAAGGGCGGAGGGTAGGAGGGTCATCGTCGTAGGGGAAAGGGCCACGACGAAGTTGGCCACGAGGGAATGGTTCACATCGAGGGCGAACGTGTAGGAGGTCTCCGCGCTGACGATCCTTCCATTGTCGGACCAGTGCGCGAACTGGAAACCCGCTGCGGCTGTCGCGGTGACGGTAACCTCAGACCCCGGATCGTAGGCACCGTCACCGGAGGTAGTGCCGGCTCCGACCGGGAAGGCTGACGTGTCGACGAGACCGGCGGGCGGCAGTTGCTGGCCGGCGTCGGCGATGAGGAGGGTGAAGTTTCGAGAGACCTCGGGATTGAGACCGTCGCGCGCGGTGACCGCGAACTGGAATGCGCCAGACTCGGCCGGGGTTCCGTCGAGGATTCCCGTCACCTCGTCGAAGGTCATTCCCGACGGAATCGCACCGGTGCGCTCGCAGACGAAGGGAAGGACTCCTTCCACGACGATCCTCCTCGGGACATAGGGAGTGTCCACGGTTCCCTCGCTGACGTGCTCGATGAGTCCGATCACGGCATCGACATCGACGGCGGCCATCTGCGCGCCCTTGTATTCTCCAACCACCTCGATGGTCGCGAGATCGATCTCCTCGCCGTTGATTTCCTTGATGCCCCGTCCATGGATACCGTCCGGGCCGACGTTCTCGGCCTTGGCTTCGCCGTTCTCGGCGTCGTAGGGTCCCATGTACTCATAGAATTCGTAGCGCCGAGTGACGACTTCGTCGCCATTCTCCAATTCCTCGGGCCCGGCTTCGAGCTTTCCGTTTCCTCCGCCGTCATCGACGGCGAATTCCTCCTGAAGCAGTTGCCATTCGACCTCCACTTCGTCGGGTTCGCCGTTCTTCCAGTTCCGGTCATGGTCGTCATCCGGATCATCCGAGACCAGGGCGCGGAGGGAGATCTTCTGGTTATTGTGACTGGTGGTGCGGATCTCCTTGACCCAGACGGCGGGGCCGAACTCCAGCGGGTGGATCTCGGGGGGTTCCGGAGCGGGGATCGCGGCCTGGACCTGGCCCGCATTGTAGGTGAAGGTCGGAGTGGAGACCTGCACGGGGCCGCCGGATATCAACTGGCCCGAACCATCGTCGATGAGCCAATGGTAATGGATGGGGCCGACCGCCGCGCGGTATCCCACGCCGAAGTGCTCGCCGCCGAAGTTGACATTGGGATTGGTGAACATGTGGCCGTTGGTGGGCGAGATCGGCCCGGAAGGAATCGCGGTGTAGGCAGCCCATGAGCCATCGGGGTTCTTCTTACTCTCCCAGCGAATGAAACACCGGGGATGTGCGGGATCGGAGTTATCCTCAATGATATGCGGCACGCCGTAATGGTTGTAGTTGTAAGTGTAGGTGATGTCCGTGCTGTGGCAGTCTTCGATCTCGATCTCGAAGCCGTGGCACTCGTGCTCGGTATCATTGACGGTGTCGAAGTTGTTGGTACTACCGTAGGCGATGCTCGCGTGTGAATTGCGGAGAAAAAACGTGGTGCATAAGCCGAGGACGATGGGAAGGAAGGGTAACGTTTTCATGGCGGGGCGGGGGATTACTGGGGGAGGTGAAAGGCGGCGGTTTCGGGATCCTCGAAGTGATTTCCTTCGAAATGGAGGATGGTGACGAGACCGACGCCTTGGGCGGTGTAAGTGAGATTGAGGACGACACCTTTGACCTCTTCGTCGTCGGAGGGGAAAGTGATGTGGATCGTGCCACTGCAGGGCCCGGTCTTCTCATAGCTGTAATCGAAGGGATAAAACTCAATGCCGCCGTCCTTTTCCTCGGTCATGTCGCCGGTCGTGGACGTTTCCATGACGTAGGTTTTGCCTTCATCGTCGTCGTCCTCGATGAAGAAAGACATTCCCTCGATCGACTCCGGGGAAGCACAGGGTTCCGCTCCGGTTGCTCCCGTGCCACCGGTGTTCTCCCCGGGCGTTTCCCGCACTGCGATTCTGAAAATGCCCTCGCGGTTCCCCGGCAGCAGGGGAAATTCGAAGACGGTCGTGCCGCCGTCTCCCTCGAAGGGATCGCCGAGGGCGGTCCAGCCTCCGATGCCATCGCGGAATTCGAGCTGGAAGATTCCCTGGACAAATGTCCGCACCGAAACAACGAGGCAGAGACCTCCGCCGACCGCGCATTCGGTGCGAATGGCCATGATCTGGGGCTGGCTGCCCGGATCGAGCGGATCGCTGTGGTGGA
>JAHEDC010000201.1:0-2408 GCA_024641425.1 Verrucomicrobiales bacterium
CATGCCGAGCCTAGATGCTCCGGTTGATCGTCCGCACCCTTTTGTGTATTTCATTTCGATTTCGAACGAATCGGAGGAGGCCGTGACGATCCGGGGGCGGAAATGGGTGCTGACGCAGGAGAGTGGGGAAACGACTGTTGTTGAGGGAGAGGGTGTCGTGAATCAGACTCCGCGCATTGAGGTCGGCGGCGATTTCAATTACAACAGCTACCATGTAGTCGGCGACGACAGCATGGCGGACGGAGCGTTTTTCGGGGAGACGGATGGGGGGAAGCGGGTTTTCGCGCGCATTCCCCGCTTTGAAATGAAAGTGCCGAAGTGGGCCTGAGGAGGGGGACTAGGCAATTCGGATCCATCTGAGGTCGGTGAGGATTTCGGAGACGCGGCAGTCGTGGGCTTCGAAGGGAATTTCCGGGATTGCCTGTTCGTCGAAGCAGATGCCGATACGTCGGGCCCGTGCTAGCTCCGGGCGCGCCAGAAAACGGTCGTAGTAGCCGCCGCCGCGACCGAGGCGGTGCCCTGTGCGGGTTGAGAAGGTGATTCCGGGGACGAGGACAAGGGTGATTTCCTCCGGCATCACTTCCGGATGAAGGGAGGGGTCGGGTTCGCCGATATTCTTGTTCGACGGAATGAGGCCGGTGAACCGAGGGACGCGATGGACGGTGAGACCGAAGTGGTCTGCGACGCGGGGCAAACAAAAGGGGACAACGGGAGCCTGCAAGGGGAGCGCTGAGAGATCCGGCTCGCTGGGAAGGGCGGCGTAGGCGAGGACGAGCGCCTTTGGAGAGGAACGGAGGACCGGGTGGGCGAGGAGCCGCGCGACAATGGCGGCGGATTTCTCCAAGCGGACGGCGGGGGACAGCGCCCTGAGCGCAGCGAGGGATTCCTGACGCTGTTGGGTTTTCTTGTTGGCTGGGGACATTCTGCGGCGGATTCTGACCTGCGGCCAATTGTACCTTGTCATGGGCGCTGCCGAAAGAGATATTGCCAATCTCACCATGGTTCCCCCGTGGTACTGCAGAACGCACCTTCCTCTCCCTTCCCACATAACCACTACGTGAAGAAAATCGTCAAAGCCGTGCGTGACAAGACGCGCATGCTTCGCAATGGCGGGCGTTGCGCGGAAAACGAGAACCAAGTCGGTTTGCTCCCGAAACAGGGCTGGCGTCGCCGGAATCTCCAGTTCATCGGTCAGCGGATCATTCCGGGCATTTTCACCCGCCGAACCGGGGCTTTTCAGAGCCCCTTTTTCCCGGAACTGAAGGACGAGGAGGTCGCGATCACCTGGATCGGCCACGCGACCTTCCTCGTGCAGATGGGGGCGAGCAATATCCTCATCGATCCGAACTGGGCAATGTGGCACGCGATGGTGAAGCGGGCGAGGGTGCCGGGCCTTCGGCTCGGGGATCTCCCGCCGATCGACCTCGTACTCATTTCGCACGCGCACTACGATCATCTGCACATGAAGTCGCTCCGGCGGGTTGCGGCGGGACAGCCGGTCATGGTTCCGAAGGGGGTGGGACCCCTGCTCAGGCGTCGCCGATTCGGCGAAGTCCACGAGATGGATTACTGGGAGGCCCGCGCCCATGGAGAGATCGAGGTTGTTTTCACGCCCACCCAGCACTGGGGCGCGCGCTTCATCCACGATACGCATCGAGGCTTCGGCGGCTTTCTCATCCGGCATGGGAGTCGGACCGTTTTCCATTGTGGGGATAGTGCGTTTTTCGACGGATTTACTGAAATCGGCTCACGCTTTCCGGGCATCCATGTCGCGCTGATGCCCATCGGGGCCTACGACGCCCCGAGCGGGCGAGAAGTCCATATGAATCCCGAGGAGGCGGTTTCCGCATTCGAGCACTTGAATGCCGGAGCGATGGTGCCGATGCACTACGGAACTTTTCCGCTTGGGAGCGAGCCGATGCATGAGCCGCTCGAACGCCTTCGCATCGCGGCCCGGCAGCGGGGCCTCAGCGACCGTGTGCACGTGCTGGACGAAGGTTTGACCCGGGTATTCTAGCGCGGTTAATTTGCGTGCGCGGGTGGTGATTCGCGTTAGATTTCCGCTGAATGATCGAACCCGATTTTCTGATGCAGGCCTACCGGATGGGGATATTCCCGATGGCGATGGACGACGGGGAGATCGGGTGGTTCTCGCCTGATCCCCGGGGGATCATTCCGCTGGATACCTTCCATATCCCGAAGACCCTGGGGAGGCTTCTGAAGAGGAATCCGTTCGAAGTACGGGTCGACACGGCCTTTGAGGCGGTAATGAAGGGCTGTGCGGATCGGGCGGAGACGTGGATCGATGAAAGGGTAACGGAAAGTTACTGCGAGCTTTTCCGGCGCGGCTGCGCGCATTCGGTGGAGAGTTGGTTCGAGGGCGAACTGGCAGGGGGACTTTACGGGGT
>JAHEDC010000201.1:2418-10413 GCA_024641425.1 Verrucomicrobiales bacterium
GATTGGGGGGGCATTTTTCGGGGAATCCATGTTCCACCGCCGCACCGATGCCTCGAAGGTCTGTCTCGTTTACTTGGTGGAGCACTTGCGGAAGCGAAGGTTTCGTCTGCTTGACACGCAATGGACCACGCCGAATCTGAGGCGTTTCGGCGCGAGGGATATCCCGAAGGCGCGCTACATGGAAATGCTCGGGGATGCGCTCCGCGTGAACACATCGTTTTGAGAGCCGCTTGCGGGTTGTTCGGCATTTTGCTAGTCTGTGTGCAATGAATTCGAATCCGGGCACGACATTCCACAACAGCGCGTTCTCCTCTGGGAGCGATGACGCGGAGCTTCTGCGGCTTTTGCGTTTCGGGAGCCGGGGGTGGATGCCGCCCCAGGGCGGCGCGGTTTTCGTTGCGGGGGCGGATGGGGATTTCGAGCGGGACTGGAGACGATGGATCGATGGCTCGGTCGCATCGGTGTTGGCGAGACACGTCCTCGCGGTCCGACTTCTCGGCGAGGAAATGAAGGCGCGTGAGATCCTCAGGGAGAACGAGGCACTGAACGCCGTCTTCGAGGCGGATGCGGCGGCTCGCAGTCAGGCTGCTGGGACTGCCCTCCTCGGAGTGGTCGCCTCGGCGAGACATGCTCGACTTGCGGAGCGCGTGGTTGCCGAATGCGCTGCAACAGATCCGGGCGGGAGGAGGCACACCGTCCATCTCGCGACCGCGGTTGCGCTCCACTCCGTCGTCTTTAACTTCCCCCCCCTCGCAGCCCTTTTGGGATACGCTTTTGCCGAGTGGAGAGCCGCTCTCCTTGCCCTGGGACTGCCCGCGACCGGTGTCGAAGCGGAACGGTTTCTCCAGGCTAATCCCGAACTTGGCGCGTGGGCGGGCCGGGTTCTAGCGGCTACCTCCGAGAACTTCGCCCGCACCTCCTTCGCGGGATCGCAATGAAATGAGGGCCTTTCCCCATAACGCCGGCACGAAGACGAAGGACATTCCGCTCGTCTCGACCGAGACCGAAGACGAGACGACGCCGCCGTGGCAGGTCGTTATTTTCAACGATCCGGTCAATCTGATGAGTTTCGTCACGCTGATCATCCGGCGCGTTTTCGGCTATTCCGAACAGAAGGCGACGGAAATGATGCTCGACGTGCACCACAAAGGAAAAGCGATCGTCTGGACCGGCGAACGGGAGAAGGCCGAAATGTACGTTCAGCAGTTGCAGTCCTACCAGCTTCTGGCATCGATGAGAAAATGCGAGTAAGAACGAATTGGCCCGAATGATCGAAGCCCCGCGCCCGCGCCTCTGCTCATGGAATTGACGACGAACGAAGACGGAACCTGGTCGATGGACTGGCTCAACGAACTGGAGCGGCTGATGCTCCAGCGGATTCCGGACGCGGCTGATCCGACCGGTAGTCCCGAGGCCGAACGGAGGCTTTTCCCCGAGTCGCCCCTCGGAATGCCCGCGCTGCGCGACGAGGATGAGGGCGTCGTCGCGGATTGGAAGGAATTCGTCGAACCGGAATTGCGCGTGCAGTTCCGGAAGTCGATGGATGTGGTCCGCGAAGATCTCGGCCGGATCGAGAAACGGACCCGGAAGTCGCTGCACTTCCATGCCCTGACCGTCCCTAAAGCCCATGCCGACCACTGGTGCAGCGCCCTGAACCAGGCCCGGATCGTCCTGCACGAGCGTTTCGGTCTTCCGGATCCGGAGGAGGACATGAGGGAGTCCGAGGAGGGGGACGAGGAAAGCCGCGAGGGCCAATGGCTCGCCATGCTCCAGTCCGAAATCTACGGGGGCATCATGGAGTTCCTCGTGACCCGCGTTCTCTGGATCAAGTAGGCTTTGGCTCCGGGTAACTGCTAGATCAGGGCTCTGGCGCAAGTATTTGCCGGAAGATTGCCGCCGCCTGCTTCTCGCGGCTTCCGCCCGCGTTGCATGTGATCAGCAAGGCCCCCTCGTTCGGGGCGGGCGGCACGAAGGCCGCTTTGAGTTTCCGGTAGACATCGATACCGGCATCGGACACCTCCTGAGTATCCGTGGCCCGCTTCCGCATGCGTTCCTCAACCGTGTCCTCGTCACTCTGGAACCAGACGAAGACGACGCGCGCGGAGGCCTCGCGCGCGCAGTCGATGGCGAGCCCGCGAAGCTCGGGATTGGGGAAATTCGCGTCCAGCAGCACCGGGCCGCGTGCGAGTCCGGCGGACGCCCGGCGGAGCATCTCCGCGTAGGTGCGTGCGGCGAACTCTTCCGTGTAGTAGGATTCCGGGGCTCGCTCGCCCGGCTCGACGCCGGCGAGTTCCTTCCGGATGGCGTCCGACCTGAGGAAGAGCCAGCCGGACGCGCGGGCGAGCGACTCGAAAACGTAGGACTTGCCGCTGGCGGGAAGACCGCAGGCGCAGATCAGGCACGGCCCGGATTCCTCGATGGCGGAGGCCGCGGCGAGGTTGAGGTGTCGGAGCGCGGAACGGTGATGGCTCTCGCGCTCCGCCGCCGCGATTTCCTGTTCCCCGGACGCGAACGCCGCCACTTTGGCGCGCACCATGGCGCGATAGCGGACGAGCATGGGCAGAAGTCCCCTCTGCGCGGGGTCGTGGGCAAGGTCGATCGAGTGATTCAGATAGGCTTGGGCGAGTTCGGGATGGCCGCGATAGCGGAGATCCATCACGAGGAAGGCATTCTCGGCGGCGACGTCCTGCACCCGCAGATCCCGGTTGAACTCGATGCAGTCATAGATCGCCGGTGGCTCCCGGAGACAGATGTTGCGGGCGTGAAGGTCCCCGTGTCCGTCCACCACCCGTCCCGAGCGTGCCCGGGCCTGAAGCGTCGGCAGGTGTTCAACGAAATCCCGGTCGTTGCGTTTCCGCAGGATGTGATGCAGTCCCGCGTCGAAGAGCGTGCCGACGAAGGGATCGGTTTCATCGAAATTGGCGCGCGCGAACTCGCGCAGCCGCTCCGCGGTTTGAAGGGCCTCCGGTGAATCGCCGGGAAGCGCCACCCGCCGATGGAATGTCGCCATCGTTTCCGCGATCTTCCGCACGTCGGCCAGCGTGACCGCATCGCTCGCCAGCAGGACATCCATCATCCGGTCAAAGGGCAGGCGGCGCATCAGAACGGCATAGTCGATGATGTCCGCGCCCGGGCAGTGGCGGAAGGTGGGCCTCCCGGCGCCGGCGAAAAGAGGGACGACGCCGAGGTAAAGGTCGGGGCAAAGGCGGGAATTCAGCCTCACCTCCTCCTCGCAGAAGTGTTTGCGGAGTTCCCTTGTGGAAAAATCGACGAAGGGAAGCTGCAGCGGCTTCTTTAGTTTGTAGGCATGCTCGCCGGTGACGGCGACCATGGAAAGATGTGTCTGAAAGAGCGTGACCGCCCCGCGGGGATCGGGATAGCAGTCCGGGTCGGATAGCCGGCGGCTGAGGTCTTCGTCGATCATCGGTGTCTCTCGTTGCTGTTCCATAAACGGCAGGCCGGGTCTTGCAAACGAAGATCTCGCGCAACCCCGCGCGCGGGAAGATTCCGCCGCCGCCTCAGCGCGCTCCTTCAAGAGGGCGGAGACCGTGAAATGGCGGGAAATCGGGCGATCCTGTCGAGACTCCGCTCGCGCCTTGGATCCACGAAAGCGTCAGTCAAAATGAAAGGACCAGTCTTCCATCGGAAGCGGCTACCCCTGTGGGTCGTACCCGTTGGTGTCCCTCCGGCGGTCGCCTGATCTGGGAGCCGGCGGCGACGGTGTCCGATCTCTGAGTCTCGACGCCATTTTAGCAGAGAATATGCTTGTCCGCGTCTCGGTTTTCAATGAACCTAGGCGAAATGAATCCGGTTTTGCCAGTCCCAGGGATTCTCCTCCGACGGTGTGGCCGAACTGGAGCGACCGCACCGAGAAAGGTCGTTCCGCACCCGGAATGATGGCCGTGAATCGGACATGCGCGGGTTGCGGAGATGCGCTGGGTTGGGCGGCGCAAGAGGCTTACTGTCCCCGGTGCCTTTCGTCGGCTCCGACAGAATCAGGTGAGGATAACGCCAGTGGCAGCCCGATTCCTTTCGGCTCCCTTCGCGATGAACTCGGGAACCTTTTTGACAGCTGGGAATGGATCGCCACGGGAGGAATGGGGGTAGTTTTCCGGGCTCGACAAAAGAACCTCGGTCGAATGGTAGCGGTCAAGGTTCTCCCTCCCCACAGAACAGACGACGCGCATTTTTTCGAACGCTTCCGCCGGGAAGCGCAGGTCATTGCCGGTCTGAAACATCCGAACATCATTACCATCTACGATTTTGCCAGGGGCGGAAGTTACTACTACATCGTGATGGAGTTCGTCGAGGGGCAGGATCTTGCCAAAGTACTTCTCTCGGGCTTGCCCTCCTTCGAGTCGATTGTCTCGATCATGGTCGCTTCCTGCGATGCCCTCCACTACGCGCACGACCATGGAATCGTCCACCGTGACGTGAAGCCGGCGAATATCCTCATCGGTCCCGACGGTGCGGTAAAGGTCACCGATTTCGGCATCCTGAAGCTCCTTGGCTCGGACGACGAGAGCCCCGCCCTGACAACCCAGGGCCAATACCTCGGCACGCCGCTATATGTGGCTCCGGAACAGCGTCGCAGTCCCATGGAGGTCGATCAGCGGGCCGATGTCTTTTCCTTGGGAGTGGTGTTTTACGAAATGCTGACCGGTCAACTTCCGAGTGGTGGTTTCGATCCTCCTTCCACTCTGAACCCGGGTCTCAACGCGGGGGTTGACGCGGTTGTGTTGAAGGCGATTCAGTCCGACCCGGCCAAACGGTTTCAGAGCGCCGCCGAATTCAAGGTTGCTTTGCAGGCTCTAGCGGGAATGGGGGTGGGAGAAGTGCCATTCGAGCGCACGCAGAGGGTTCTGCTCTTTACGGGCATCGTCGATGCGGCGGTGATGCAGAAGCGTATCGGGGCAGGGGAGTTCGCCCGTGTGCTGGCGTGGCATGACGACGTGTTCCGCCTCGCGATCCAAGCGGGTGCGGGCCCGGACGGAGAAATCGTGAAGCACACCGGCGATGGGTTCATGGCCACGTTTTCCAGTGCGAGCAAGGCAATCGAGACGGCGTTGCGCTTCTGTGCGATGTTGTCGGAAAGCGAGAAGGGCGGACAATTCCCGCCTGTCGCGGTGCGCATGGGACTGCACCAGGGAGAGGTGCTCACGGCGAGCGGAATCGTTCAGTCGGATGGACCAGGGATGATCGGGGTGCCGGTCGACATCGCACTCCGATTGATGGGGCTTGCGGGCGCGGGTCAGATCCTGATGACGAAGGCAGTCTTCGATGATGGCCGACAGTCCGTCCAATATCCCGGCGCAGCGGACGCCGCCGGGGAACCTGCCTTGCGGTGGTGTGCCCACGGTCGCTACCTTCTCAAGGGCGATGACGAGCCCATCGAAGTGTATGAGGTAGGGCTTGATGGCTCCACCGCCTTCGTTTCCCCGGCCGACACCGATGAGATGCGGCGTTCGGTCAGCACGGAGGACGAGGCAACCCTCGGGTGGAGGCCGGGAGTCGGCCTCACCATCCCCAAGCGCCCCGAATGGACGCTGGAAAAGAAACTGGGTGAAGGAGGCTTCGGCGAGGCATGGCTCGCCCGGCACAACCAGTCCCACCAGCATCGGGTCTTCAAGTTCTGCTTTGATGCAGAGAGGCTCCGTTCGTTCAAGCGGGAACTCGTCTTCTTCCGGCTCATTACGGATGCCCTGGGAGACCGCACCGATATTGCCAAACTCTACGAGATCGAAGTGGATTCGACGCCCTACTTTCTGGAAAGCGAGTATTGCAAGACCGGAAACCTCGTCGATTGGGCGGCGGGTCAGGGCGGACTTGCAGCGATCCCCCTGGAAACCCTGATGGTTCTTTTTACCCGTATCGCACGGGCGGTTGCCTCCGCACACTCGATGGGGATCATCCACAAGGACATCAAGCCGTCGAACATCTTCGTTTTCGAGACGGAGGAAGGGCCGCGGCCGAAGCTGGCTGATTTCGGGATCGGATCATTGTCCGACGACACGCAGGCGGGTGCGCTTGGCATCACGCTTACCGGGTTCTCGCGTTCGTTGTTTTCTTCGGGGGAATCGAGCCGGACGGGCACCCGGCTCTATGCCGCGCCCGAGTATCTCATCGGGAAGCCCCCGAGCGTGCAGGGTGACATCTATGCTCTGGGGGTGGTGCTCTACCAGATGGTGGTCGGGCGCTTCGACCGTCCCCTCGGCGCGGGATGGGAGCGGGATGTTCGTGACATTCACCTGCGAGGCGCCATCGCCTCGCTCGTCGATGCGGATCCGGCATTTCGGATGGCCGATGCCGGCACCGTGGCGGCGGTCGTCGAGTCGATCCCGCGTCGCCGTCGCCTGCTGCGACTCGTCGCTCCTGCCGCCGCCGCCGCATTCATGCTCGCCACGGTCTATCTTTCGACGCTCGGACAGGTTCTAGAGCAGGCGAATTTCAAGGCCCAGGACTACGTTACTACCCGTGTTTTCCCCACCCCGCCGCTTCGGGACGACTTTGTCCTCGTCGGCATTGACGACCACAGCCTGAATCTCCTGGACCACCTTGATGAACAAGTCGTAGCCGGGAATGCGACGCTCGATGCGATGAGTTTTGGCTATCCCTTTCCTCGCAGTATCTACGCCACCCTCCTTGATCGGCTGATCGGGGAGGGGGGCGCGCGCCTTGTTGTCTTCGATATGCTTTTTCTCCAGGGCGGGGCGGTTCAGGAGGATGACGAGGCGTTCCAAGCCGCGCTTGATCGTCATGCCGACCATGTCGTCTTGGGCGCAGCGTTC
Source organism: Verrucomicrobiales bacterium (assembly GCA_024641425.1). Classification (GTDB taxonomy): domain Bacteria; phylum Verrucomicrobiota; class Verrucomicrobiia; order Verrucomicrobiales; family DEV007; genus JAHEDC01. Next base: position 9,207 of record JAHEDC010000201.1, read on the forward strand.
CAGACGAGCGCGGCCGAGGGGATGAAATCCCGCGTGGAATTGCCGAGCCCGTCGATCATCGGGTCGGATGGCGGGGATGATCGCAGGGTCGGTTGTGTGAACTTGTTTCCCGATTTCGATGGGCTAGTGCGCGAGGTTCCCTATGTCGTTCAACTGGACGGTGAGCTACAGTATCCATCCCTCGCGACTGCCGCGCTCGAGCAGTTGGGGGCTCCCGTGCCCAGAGGAAACGAAGCCTTGTTCCGCCCGCTCATCAGATTCCCGGAACGCGACTACGAAATCATCTCTCTCTATTCGATTTTCGAGGAATCCCTATGGAAGGAGGGATTCGGCAGCGGCGAGGCATTCTCCGGAAAAATCGTCTTCGTGGGGGCAACTTCTGAGCCGAACTTTCACGACGTCGTCTCGACCCCTCGTGGAGTGATGCCAGGGGTTCAAGTGCAGATGCATGCCTTGGCCACGCTACAGAAGGAAGCACACCATCGCGCAACCGGTTTGTTGAAGCATCTTCCCGTCGTGGTGATGGCTCTCGTCGGTTTTCTGGCCGTGGCGCGTCTCCGCAAATTCCCGGTTCTCCTGGCCGCTCTCGCAATTGCCACTTTTGGTTACCTCATTGTGTTCGTGGCCGCTTATCTCAAGGCCCAACGGCTTCTGCCGCTGCTCATTCCTCTTTTCGTTCTCCTGGGGATACCTCCGGTCGCCCGCCTCGGCAGATCTCTTTTCATCCGCATGCGGTACGGGCGTCGGGGTGGAGTCGATCTTGCTCCAGACGGGAAAGTGGTTCGGGTCAACGGAGAACAGCGGCGGAAACTAGAACTGATCGCAAAATCCCGGCAGGAGACACTCCGGGAGGTCGTTGGAGAGTGCATCGAAGAATACCTTTCGAAGCAAATCCCCAAGTGAAGCGCCGTGGGCGCCCAGGCAGAGCCGTGGATTGCGCCCCCGACGTGACCGCGATGTGTGGGGAATCGCTTCCTCTCAACCTCCGCTTCCTCGTTGCGCCATTTTATGCGGAATGGAGGTATCGGGAATCGTGAAGGCGATCCGTGCGGGCTGGAGGGTAACCAACAGAAACGCGCCCGGCATGGGAATACAGATGAGCGCGACTCAAAGAAAGCGTTGATTCCGCGTCTCGTGGCAGCGAGGCCCGAGTTGGTGCTGTCTGAACTGGACTCTCCCCGTAAAAGGCGAAAGCCGCTGAACGGGG
>JAHEDC010000202.1 GCA_024641425.1 Verrucomicrobiales bacterium
CCGGCACAAAACTCCAGTGGCTTCTCGACCATGTCCCGGACGCGCGAGTACGGGCGGACAAGGGCGAACTCGCCTTCGGCACGATCGAGAGCTGGCTCGTCTGGAAGTTGACCAAAGGGGCGGCCCACCTCACCGATGCCAGCAATGCCAGCCGCACCCTGCTTATGAATCTGGAGTCGCTGGCCTGGGATGAGGCGATGCTCGACTGGCTGGAAATCCCCCGCGGGCTCCTTCCCGAAATCGTCCCGAATAGCGGGATCGTCGCCCACACGGATGCTGAAACCTTCGGGGCCAGCGTGCCCATCGCGGGGATGGCGGGCGACCAGCAGGCCGCCCTCTTCGGCCAGCTCTGCCTCGACAAGGGAATGATCAAGAACACGTATGGTACCGGCTGCTTCCTCCTCATGCAGACCGGAACCGAGCCCGTTTACTCCGAGAATCGGCTCCTCAGCACCGTCGCGTGGAAGATCGGCGACCTCTGCCACTACGCGCTCGAAGGCAGCGTCTTTACGGCGGGCGCGGTTGTCCAGTGGCTGCGCGACGGGCTCGGAATCATCAAGAACTCGGCCGAGGTGAACCAACTTGCCGTTTCGGTGCCGGACAATGGCGGGGTTTATCTCGCACCCGCCTTTACCGGCCTCGGCGCGCCGCATTGGGATCCCTACGCCCGAGGCATCATCGCCGGTCTCACGCGCGGCAGCACCGCCGGGCACATCGCCCGCGCCGCGCTCGAAAGCATCGCCTTCCAGGTCGGGGATCTCGTCGCCGCCATGAAGGCCGACACCGGACTCCCGCTGACCGAAGTGCGCGTCGACGGCGGCGCCTCGCTTTCCGACCCCCTCATGCAGTTCCAGAGCGATCTTCTCGGATGCGACATCCTGCGCACCAGCACGGCCGAAACGACGGCGCGGGGCGCGGCCTTCCTCGCCGGGCTCGGCATCGGAATCTGGGAGAACGCCGAAGAATTGCGGGCCCTCTGGCAGGAATCGGCGCGATTCCACCCCTGCGGCGATCCGGAAAAACTCGCCGCGCAGCGCCGGGGTTGGCAGGCGGCCGTGAAGCGGAGCAAGAACTGGGCCCGCGATATCGAGGAGGATGCCTGAAGACCCCCGCCAGGCGCTTCTCCGCGAAGCCGCGGATCGTTCTCCCCACTGGGACGTGCTCGTCATCGGCGGAGGCGCGACCGGTCTCGCCACCGCGTGGGATGCCGTCTCGCGCGGCCTGCGCGTCGCCCTTCTCGAACAGGCGGACTTCGCCGGGGCGACTTCCAGCAGGAGCACCAAACTCGTCCACGGTGGCGTCCGCTATCTCCAGAAAGGCGAGCTCGATCTGGTCGTCGAGGCTTTGCGCGAACGGCGACTGCTGCTCCACAACGCGCCGGAATACACGCGCACCCTCCGCTTTGTCCTTCCCGCCACCCGATCGTTCGGCCGCCACTACTACCGCTTCGGTCTCTGGCTTTACGATTTCCTCGCCGGAAAATCCGGCATCGAAAAGGCATGCCTCCTCGACAAGGCCGAAACGCTCGAACGCCTCCCTCGCCTCGTCCTCGAAGGATTGAAGGGGGGCGTCGCCTACACCGATGGCCAATTCGACGACGCCGCGCTTTGCATTGGCATGGCCCAGGCCATCCGCGCCTCCGGCGGGCTCGTCCTGAACTACGCCCCCGTCGAGAAGCTCGTCGTCGAAAACGGCAAAGCGCGGGGCCTCGTCGCCCGCGATGAAGAGAGCGGTGATTCCTGGGAAATGCGAGCGTCCGTCGTTATCAACGCCACCGGCATCTTCGCCGATGCCCTTCGCGAGAAAAACCACATCGCCTCGCAATGGACGGTGCGCGCCAGCCGCGGCTCGCACCTCGTTTGCCGCCGCGAGATTCTCGGCGGCAACCACGCCCTCATCCTTCCGAAGACCCGGGACGGACGCGTCCTTTTTGCCATTCCGTGGAAGGATCGCGCCGTCGTTGGCACCACCGATGTCCCGACCGGGCATCCCTGCCTCGATCCCGAGATCACGCCCGACGAGCGCCGTTTCCTCCTCGAGGAGGCGAGTCGCGCCCTCGGTGTCACCGAAGCCGATGTCACCAGTCAGTGGGCCGGACTGCGTCCCCTCGTCAGCCGTGCCCACGTGAGGAAGACCGCCTCGCTCTCGCGCAAGCACGTCATCGAGGTCTCGCCCGAAGGGCTCGTCACCGTCCTCGGGGGCAAATGGACGACCGCCCGCCACATGGGCGAGGATGCCATCGACACCGCCTTCCGCGCCCACGACCTCCCCGTCGCCCTCTCCTCCACCGCCGACCGCCCCCTTTCGGCCCACGGCGCGCGTCCTCGTCCCCATCTTCTCGACGAGCCTGCGGACCCCGGGCCCGAGGCCCTCCGCGAAGAGGTCCTGGAAGCCGTTCGCCACGGCTACGCGCGCTCCCTCGACGACGTCCTATCCCGTCGCCTTCGCGTCCTTCCCCTCGATGCCATGATCGCGCGCGCCCTCGCCCCGCAAGTCGTAGAAATCATGGCGCCGGAGCTCGGCTGGACGTCAGGGAAAACCGCGGGCCAACTCGCGGATTTCCTCCGGCTCAGCGCTTCCTTTGTCCCCTTGATGAACGACTGATCGCGAGCGGAGGAGCCAGCGAAGCTCCGTCGTTGACAGAATCCCCGACCCCGGTTGAAGTAGCGGCCATGCCGAAAAGCCTCACCCCACTCGCCCAGCACCGCGCTCTCGCGGATTGGCTGCGGCGAGAGGAACCGGATGTCTGGAAATGGTTCGCGGAGAAGGAAAGCGCGGCCACGGATGCCGGGGAAGTCCGTCTCTCGCTGCTGCGCGATACCTACCGGATGGATCCCCGGGAGCACCCGGAGGTGTTTCGGGAAATCGAGGCCGCCTGCGCGGCGCTGGATCTCAAGGCCGAAGTCCATGTCTATCAGGCCCAACACCACGCGGAGCCGAATGCCGCGGTGTGTCATTTGCCGGGCGAGGCCCACGTGATTTTCTCCGGTTCCATCCTCTCGTTGTTGTCCGCCGAGGAATTGCGGGGGGTGATCGGCCACGAACTGGCACATCATTTTCTCTGGAACCTTGACGAGGGCGCCTTCCTGCTCGCGGATCAGATCCTTCACGCGGCGGCTTCCCATCCGAATGCCATGCCCGCGCACGAACAGAGCGCGCGGGTCTGGAGGTTGGCGACGGAACTTTTCGCGGACCGCGGCGCTTATCTCGCCACCGGGAGCCTTGAGGCGGCGGTCTGCGGACTGGTCAAGACGACAACAGGGCTGGCCCAGGTCAGTGCCCGGAGTTATCTCGCCCAGGCGGAGGAGATCTTCTCGAAGTCAGCGCCCAAGACCAACCAACTGAGCCATCCGGAGACCTTCATCCGCGCGCGGGCCCTTCAACTCTGGGTGCAGGAGGACGATTCCCTGGACGAGATCGTCGCCCGCATGCTGGACTTCGAGGAGGAACTCGAGGCGCTCACGCTCGTGCAACAGGCGGAACTGGCGGCCCTTACACGGCGCTTTCTGGCCCATTTGCTGGAGCCGCCGTGGTTTCAAACCGAACCCGCACTGGCTCACGCACGGCTGTTTTTCCGCGACTTCAAGCCGACAGGCGATGCCGCCGTCCTTGCCGATCTGGCGAAACGCCCGTCCGCGCACCGCGAATACTTCGCGCAACTCATGCTCGACTTCTGCTCCATCGATTCCGATCTGCACGACCAACCGATCCTTCGTTGTCTGGAAGTCGCGCGCGCTGTGGATTGCCTCGGGGTTTTCGAGAAGCTGCTCACGAAAGAGCTGAAGGTGAAGGCGCGCGACCTCAACAAACTCAAGAAAGCCCTGGCATGAGCGACTTCGCGATCTTCCTGACCCAGGGCCTCGAGCGCGGCGGTTTCGAAACCGAGGACGTTCTCGCGGCAATGCTGCCGCTGATGCGCGAGGTGAGGGCGATCCACGAGTCCGGCCTGGTGGCCCCCTTGCGCGGCCTCTCGGCGATCCGGGTGCGGGAAGACCGCGCGCTCGGGCTCGCTTCGTCCATAGGGGTCGCGCCGGAACGCAACGAGCGTCGGGTCCGCGCGCTGCTGAAGCCGGAGTCCCGCGGATTGGAGGTCGTCGGCGAGTCTAGCCGGGAAACGGACCTCGATTCCTTCGCGGAGAGCGTCACGAACCTTGATGTCGGCTCCGGGAACGCGGAGATAACGCGCCCGGTCTTTCTTCCCGGCTACACGAACTGGGAGCACGCCCTCGGCCATCACGATGCATTGACCGACGTCCATTCGCTCGGTCTCCTGCTCGCCAGCTTGGCCTGCGGGCTCGACTTCGGCGATGAGGAGGATCTGGCGCTGTTCGTGAATTCGCGCCGGAACCTCTTTGAGCTGGCCGGGCGCCTCCATCCGGTCCTGGCCGCTGTCATCATCGAGATGACCGAACTGCATCGCGGCAAACGGGCGCAGGATCTGCCTTCGATCATCCGCAAGCTGGAGACTTACCGGGATCAGCCGGTGGACGTGGATCTCGCTGCCCTGCCCGGCCTGACGACCGGAACGCGGAAGGACAAGCGCGCGATCGTCCAGACACACCTGCGCGACCGGCTGTTTGAAGTCTCGCGCCGGAACAAGTTGCTGTATTTCAAGAGCACACAATCCACCCTCAATCTCACCGTGGCCAGTGTGCCGCTGGTCCTCGACTACCGGAACGTCAAGCCGGAGGACCTGCTCTACTGGCACGATTCCCTCGCCCGAGAGATCAGCGCCAGGAACGCCCTGCCTCTGAACCGTTGGCTGCGCATGGAGGAGGCCCCGTATCTGCCCGGCCAGCTCGACAAGCTCATCAGCGAGGCGCGCCGCGACCGGGCCGAGTACGGGTTCTCGCAGCTCCGTCTGGTGCTGGCCTTCCTCCGCTGGCACAACCTCAAGGAAGCGCCCCAGGAACGCATCCACTCGCCCCTGCTCCTTCTCCCGGTCGGTCTGACCAAGAAAAAAGGCGTCAAGGACCGCTACACGCTGGAACCGGCCGACACCGTGGCGGAGGTAAACCCCGCGCTGCGCCACCACCTGAAGCAGCTCTACGATCTGGACCTGCCGGAGTCGATTGATCTCCGCACGACAAAACTAGCCGATTTCCACGCGCAGTTGCAGGCACAGATCCAGTCCAGCGAGCCGGGAGTGAGTCTTGTTCTCTCGGAAAAGCCGCGCATTCAGCTCATCCATGAGCGCGCCAGGCAGCGATTGGATCAGTACCGCCGCCGCATGGCCCGCCAGGGACGAAAGCGGATCGCCGCGAAGGTCGACTACAGCTATGATCGGGAGGACTTCAGGCCGCTCGGCCTGCAGGTTTTCCAAAAGAAGATCCTCCCCGCGCCCCTTCCCTTGCGCGACCTCGCGGGAGCGCCCCCCGTGCCGCGCCAGATGCACATGGTTGCGGAGCGCAAATCCTTCGCCCTCGTCGAGGACGGCATGGGGAATCCCTATTCATGGGAGTTCGACCTCTGCGCGCTCACCCTCGCGAATTTCAACTACCGCAAAATGACGCTGGTGCGCGACTACGCGCAGCTTCTCGCCAATGAGATGCCGAACGCCGCCTTCGATCGCGTGTTCTCACTGGAGCCCCGGGCGATCGAAACTGCGGCCGTCCCGGTTCTCCCGCCTTCGCAGCAGCATCTCATCATCGCGGCCGACGCCACCCAGATCGGGGCCATCGCGCGGGCACGCTCCGGCGAGAGTTTCATCATCCAGGGCCCACCCGGCACCGGCAAATCGCAGACGATCACGAACCTCATCGCCGACTTCGTGGCACGCGGCAAACGGGTGCTTTTCGTGTGCGAGAAACGGGCCGCCATCGATGTCGTGTTTCACCGCCTCCGGCAACAGGGCCTCGATGAACTATGCTGCCTGATTCACGACTCGCAGGCGGATAAAAAGGAATTCGTTCTCAACCTGAAGCAAACCTACGAGCGATGGCTCGCCACCGGAACCGACGCCGATACCACCGAGACGAAGCGCGACACGGCGCTGGTCACGCTCGAGGCGGAGCTGGAAGCCTTGGAGGAATTCACCTCCGCCAGCACCTTGGCGAATCCCCTTCTGCTCCGCCTGATTGAACTCCGCGACAGCACCGAGGCGGTCGAGCCTCCGCTCGACGACGCCTTGCCCGACTATCGCGACTGGGAACTCGGCGGCGACGCCGTGATCCGTCTCGCCGGGGCGCTGGAGGATCTTGGAGCCGCCCCTGTCTTCGCCGCGCATCCGCTGCGTTGGTTGCGCGATCTCGAAACCACCCCGCAACGCCTGGAAGACCTCGAGAACCGTCTCAGCGACCTCGACGACGGGCTCCAGCAATCCGGCCTGCCTATGGAGCACTGGAACGCGCTCGGCGAAGTGGCGCAACTCCTTGAATCGACCACGCGGCTCCTCCCGCTGGCCCGCCGCGATCTCCTCGGCTTGCTCGATTCCTCCAGCTCCGTCAGCGCCACGTTCGACAGACTCTGCGCCGACTTCGTGAGCAAACGAGAAATCCTCGAAGCCGCGCAAAGGAAGACCGCGAACTGGCGCGAAAAACTGCCGGCGGATGAAACCGTCTCCGCGCTGGAGCAGGCGGAGCGCTTGCAGGGTGTCTTCCGTTTCCTCAATCCCGCATGGTGGCGACTCCGAAAGGTGCTCGAGGCATCCTACGACTTTGGCAAACATGCGGTGAAACCGACGTGGAGAAAAGTTCTCACCGAACTGGTGGCCGAGCAGGAGGCGGAAGCCGCCGTCGAAGCGCTGAAAGCGCAGTGTGCCCGGGAGTTCGCCAGCGACGATCCGGAATCCCTGCGGCAACAACTGGCCGAGCTTTCCGCACAGGAGGCCTCACCGGCCGCCCTCGCCTTGCGGGAGAAACTGTTGGCTTCACGGGAGGGTGCGGAGCTGGTGGAGACGCTGGCGGCCTTTGCTCCCGGATTCGCGAGGATGCGCTCCGAAATCGGCGGCACCTTGTTCGAGCCCGAGCCGCATAGCCTCGCGACCCTTGCCGCAGCCCTCCGCGAGATGCAGGAGGAATTGGACGCGCTCCCCGAGTTGCTCCCCTCCCTGCGCGAGCTCGCCGCCGCACCGCCGCGACTCGCCCACGCCGTGCGCACGAGAGCGCTCACCGTCACGCAGCTGGAATCCGCCGCGGCCGCGAAGTCGCTGGGCGCGTTGTATCGCGCGAATCGAAGCCTGCAGCGCTTCGACGGCCATGTCTTGAGGCAGAAGCTCGACCGCTTGGCCAGGTCCCACCGGCAGTGGCTGGACCACAACGCGGGCTGGATTCGGGGCCAGACGCGGCGGCGGTTCATGGAGCACGTGCTGATCGCCGGCCAGTCCGCCGCCGTGCTCACTCCGGAGCAGAAGCTTTTCAAGAAAGCCTTCAACACCGGCAGACGCGAACTCGAGCACGAATTCGGGAAGACGATGCGCTACAAATCGATCCGCGATCTTTCGGCAGGCGAAAGCGGTCCCGTCGTGCGTGACTTGAAGCCGATCTGGCTGATGAGCCCCCTGTCCGTTTCCGACACGCTGCCGCTGGACTCCGGCAGCTTCGATGTGGTGATCTTCGATGAGGCCAGCCAGATCCCGGTCGAGGAAGCCGTACCTGCCGCCTACCGCGCGCAACAGGTCATCGTGGTGGGCGATGAGATGCAGCTTCCGCCGACGCGCTTTTTCAGCACGAAAAGCGATGAGGACGACGAGATCACGATCGAAGACGAGGGTGAGACGATCAGCGTTCTTATGGATGCGGACAGCTTCCTCGCCCAAAGCGCGCGCAACCTTTCCAGCACCTTGCTCGCCTGGCATTACCGCAGCCGCTACGAGGCCCTGATCAGCTTCAGCAACGCCGCCTTCTATGGAGGCGAGCTGTTCACCATTCCCGATCGGCAGCTCGCCCGGCGGGACGTCGGAGAAACACGCCTCACGTCGGCGGACGAGCCGCCGCTCTCGTCCCGGCCATCCTGGCTCGTCCGATCACCTTCATCCAGTGCGTGGGCATGCCTTACGAAAATCGCCGCAACGTCGGCGAGGCGGCCAGCATTGCCCGGATCGTGCGCGCCATGCTTTCGGGGGCCACCGATCTCAGCATCGGCATCGCCGCCTTCAGCGAGGCACAGCAAGGGGAGATCGATAGTGCGCTCGACGCGCTCGCCGAGGCCGATCCCGCCTTCGCGTCGCTTCTCGAAGCCGAATACGCCCGCGAGGAAAACGATCAATTCTGCGGTCTCTTTGTCAAGAACCTCGAGAACATCCAGGGCGACGAACGCGACATCATCCTCATGTCCGTGTGCTATGGTCGCGATCCCGACGGGCGCATCCTGATGAATTTCGGCCCGATCAACCAGCGCGGCGGAGAGAAGCGATTGAACGTCATCTTCAGCCGCGCGCGCCAGCACATGGTGCTCCTGAGCAGCTTGCGGCACAGCGACGTCACGAACGATTACAACGACGGTGCCAACGCCCTGAAGAACTTCCTCCACTACGCGGAAAGCCTCTCCCGCGGCGACGAGACACTGGCGCGGCAAGTTCTCGATGGACTGAATCCGATGAAACGCCAGTCACTGAACCCGGCCCAAGTCTCCGCCGTCCTCGCCGGCCAAATCGCCTCGGCCCTGCGTTCACGCGGCTGGTGCGCCGAGACGCAGGTCGGCCAGAGCCGCTTCCGCTGCGACGTGGCCGCGCGCGCGATGGACGCCGCTCACCATCACGTCGGCATCCTCCTCGATGTGACGGGCCAAACCGGCGTCCTGGAGCGATTCCACACCCAGCCTTCCATTCTGAAGGCCTTCGGCTGGCAGCCGCTCGTCATCCTCGCGAAGGATTGGTGGCACGATCCGCAGTCCGTCCTCGAACGCATCGAACGTCTGCTGCAAAACGAGATCGAAGACGAAGTCGAGGAATCCGAACCGGAAACCGAGGCGATCGCGGATTCCACGCCGGTGCCTCCTCCCGTCGAACCCGCGATGCCGTCATCCACCCCTGCGGGCGCGAGACGATTCGAGTTTTTCCAGGGAGGCTCGAAGAAATTCTGGGAAATTGCCCAGAACGGCTGTGAGATGACGGTCCGCTACGGCCGCATCGGCACGACCAGCCAGACCCAGACCAAGACCTTCCCCGAAGACGCGCGGAGCACACGTGAGGTGAACAAGCTCATCGCCGAAAAGCTCAGGAAGGGGTATCGCGAAGCGCCGGCATGCCCAGCACCTATCTCGAAGCCAAAGACCACAGGCTCCTGAAGGAATCGAGGCCGGTTACGGTGCTCCCTTCCATCCTGGAAGCTGTGACCATCGAATACCAGCCCACGCCTACTTCAACGCCTCGCGGAGTTGCGCTAGGAGTCTTTCCACGATCTCGGGATTGGCTTTCGCCACGTTCACCGTCTCGCGCGGGTCGGTCCCGTGATCGTAAAGTTCCTCGGCGAAGGGCTCTCCGGAAGGCGCGCGGCGGTCGAGCCAGGCGGTATAACGAAAGCGGTCTGTGCGGAGACTATATCCCATCAGGTGCCGGTCGAAGAGATCGGCGTTGTAGCGGTCGCCGTGTTCCTGTTTGAGCTTCGATTCGACATCGGCGATGACAGGGCCGAAAAAGGTGCCCCGCATCGCGGGAGAAAGCGGTCGCGCGGCCCATTCGCGTAAGGCGGGCGAGGGGAACTGGCTGAATGCGGCCGGCTTCCAAGGCTGCTCGGGATCGGTCAGGAGCGGGACGAAGCTCTTTCCTTCGAGGTGTGCGGGTAAGGGCAGCCCGGCAAGTTCGCAGAGGCTGGGGTAGATGTCGACGAACTCGACGAGTGCCCGCGACCCCTTGCCCGCGGCCGCCATCGCGGGGGCGGACACGATGAGCGGAACGCGGGTGGCCGCCTCGTAGTTGGTGGCCTTCCCCCAGATTCCGTATTCGCCGAGATGCCAGCCGTGATCGCCCCAGACGACAATGAGGGTGTTTTCGCGGAGGCCGAGCGCGTCCAGTTCGGCGAGAACCCGGCCGATCTGCGCATCGACAAAGCTCGTGCAGGCATAGTAGGCACGGAGGAGTTCGCGGCTGGTCGCCTCCTCGATGGGGCCGGTTGCGGGCACGCGGGTGCGGGTGCGCAGTTCAAAGGAACTATGACGCGCGATGGTCGGGGCGTCCTTCGGAGCGCTCGGGGCATCGGTGAGGGTGAGTTTGGCGGGATCATAGAGATCGAAATACTTCTTCGGCGCGACAAAGGGAAGATGCGGCTTCACGAAGCCAACGCCGAGGAAGAAGGGTTTTCCTTTCAACTCGCCCAGCGCGGCGATGGCACCCTCGGCGGTGCGGCCGTCGGGATACTCGCTGTCCGGAGCCTCGGCGCCTTCCCAGGCGGGGCCCGCACTCATGCCCTGGAGA